>RFKT01000266.1 GCA_003694225.1 Candidatus Dadabacteria bacterium | reverse complement strand
TCGAGATATCCTGCCATACTTCCGCAGGGAACAACGTCGGGAAGCAGGCTCTCCGGTATATTGCACGCCCGCACTTTTTCCAGTTCCCACCTATTTGAGGCAATATCGAAAAAACCCCAGCTCGCTGCATCTGAAGGATCTGTCACCACCCTGTCTGCCGCGCATATCTTAGAGACAAGATAATCCTGCACTGTTGAGGCGCAATCAAAGCGGTCGAGCAGATCTCTATCATATTTAGCAAGCCAAGCAAGGGTTGCACATCCAAAGCCTGTATTTATCGATCTATCTCCTGAAATATCCCTGAGTTCATCCAGAAAGCCATCTTCCAAACATCTCTGATCCTGCCAGGTAATGAGATTGCTAGTATCACCTTTAGAAGAATTAAAGAGCATAACTCCATGCATCTGTCCTGTTACCCCTATTACCTCAACACTACTAAGCAAGGAAGGGTCTATGCTTTTAAAGCACCGGTCAACGGCATCAAAGATCTTGTCAACGCTCTGCTCACTGCGCCCCTCTCTAAGCCCATCTATTTGGGCGTCTGTAAGGGCGGTTGCGCTCTCAACAATGCGCCTCGTTTTTATATCTACCAAAACCAGAGCTACCTTTGAGGTGCCAAGGTCAATCCCTATTGCACTTTCCATATATGCCCCAAATTCCCCCTTTCCTGCGGAGAAACAAACAATATCTCAATATCCCGGATTTAACAGAAATCACAAGGATTTGCAAATGTTAGCCTAGATATTCAACAGCCGCTTAAAGCCGTACTATGGCTGCTTCGGTCAATTTTTCGCTTAAGGCTCAAGATATCTCTGTCGATATTAAATTCAGCGCCTTGAAAGGATGATGTAGTAGCAGCTCACGCCCCAAAAATCCGGGCAGATTGAATATACAGGGTGCTAGAGGTTGAGCAAGAGGTTAATAACGAGGAGAGGGTTGTAATGTACGCAAAAAACGCTCACAACAAGTATAAATCTGTTGAAATCACTACAACAGATCGCGGACGGTTGCTCCTATTAATGTATGACGGAGCCATTAAATTCCTCAAGCAGTCAAAGGCTGGCTTGGAGGCGAATGATCTGCCAAAATTTTGCAGATTTCTGAGCAAGGCCCAAGCCGTCATAGCGGAGCTTATGAATACACTCGACTTTGAAAAGGGCGGGAAAATTGCGCGCGACCTAGATAGGCTCTATGATTTCATGTTGTTTTACCTAACAGAGGCAAATCTCCACAGAGATGGAAAGCGCATCACCCGAGTGATTGAATTGTTAAATAAGATTTACTCGGCATACAAAGAGATCATTCTCAATAGGAAGGCAGATACACAGCCTCAAAAGAAAGGCGCTTCATCAAAAGCGCAAGGAGAAGGGCTTCAGATATCCCTTTAGCCAAAGTGTCAAAATATTGGAGATGCGCAGCCAGCATGCAAATGGGCCAATATCGCCAATTTTTCCTGCCATGTCTTCCCACTCTGCCAAGTGAAAGCTCTAAAGGGGCATGCCGCCGCGATGCTTCGCCATCTTGCTCAAATTGGGTCAGAACTTGGATGTTCTCGAATCGTCCTGCATACAAGAATTGATAGGGAGCAAGCTCACTCTTTTTATGAGCAGAAAGCAAAATTTGACAAAAAAATTTGACAAATACGCCCTAGTGTACGAGCGGGAAGTTATTTGATTAGTCCTTTATTTATCTTTATTATTTATTTTTATTACGCCACAAGCTTGTCAATTTTACCAATGACAGATTTATCTACCTGGCTGAGTTCCCAATTATTCTGAAGGTTAAGCCAAAACTGAGGGCTAGCTCCCAATGCCTGAGATAACTTCATCGCCATTTCAGCGCTTATCCCGCGCTTGCCTCTGCAAATTTCATTAATAGTTTTTGGTAGCACATCAATGTGCAAAGCCAAAGCAGTTTGGGTAATTCCCAATTCATCTAACTCATCCTGCAGTACCTTGCCGGGGTGTATTGGGGTTATATGATTCTTGGTCATAATATCCTCTCGTCTAGACTACTAATGATAATCTACAATCTCTACATCGTATGCGTGTTCACCTTCCCATCGAAAACAGATTCTATACTGATCGTTAATTCTAATGCTGTATTGCCCTCTCCTACCTCCCTTAAGAGCCTCCAATCGATTTCCCCGAAGCTCTTTTAAGTCCTGCAATGACGTTGCAGCACCAATTCGAGCAAGCTTTATCTGTGCTTTTTGATGAAGCTCTTTTGGCAATAACTTAAGCGCGTGCCTAGAAGCTTTTCCATAATTAATGTCTTCCGAGGCACGGTTTTTGAAGCTACGTATTGCCATCCTTATATACAACTATACCACTTAGTGGTAATCAAGGCAAGGGCTTTCTCTTCACGCAAGACGGCATCACAACCGCCAGTATATCCTCCCTGTTCTACCGAAAGAAATAAGGTAACAGGATTTACCGCCTTATAATTTCAGCACCCAGCCTCCCTGCCATTTTCTTCATTTTTTGGTCATAGGTATGGAATCTTAACAGATATCCTCGTCGGTTTTGATGCGATGAATATATATTTTAGCATGGTATCTTTACTATACTCTGCACAAACTATCTCTCAATAGTAAAACAATGCTCTTTGCAGTAGAATAATGTAGTCAGTTGGCGGTGGCTTTGCAGCCGCAATTGATTTAAATCGCTATCCTTTAAACAGATTTGATTGTTATGAAAATCTTTTTTTACATTCTGACTTGTATAAGCATTCAGCTTACCGCGTTAGCGGAAAATAATATTGGTGTAATTATTCCACTTAGTGGAAATTTTGCTAGATATGGCCAGCAGATTCAGCAAAGCCTTCAAGAAACAAAATCTACAAGCATCAAATATATTTATGAAGATGAAGGGTGCCACCCGCGCAAAGCAATTACAGCATATAAGAAATTGACTGTTATTAATGGAATAAAAATTTTCATAGGCCCTTTCTGCGGTTCTCCGCAAACCGCAGTGGCTCCTATGCTCCCTATCAACAAACAGATAGCTATTCTTGGATCTAGTGCACCACGTAAAGTATTTCAAAGTTCAGGTGGTAGAATGTTTTCTACTCAACCTTCGATAGAAGAAGAATCTGCTTTTAATGCAAAGCAAGCGTATAAAATGGGATCCCGTAAGGTAGTTATTCTTTTTTTCGAAAATAATTTTAGC
>RFKT01000265.1 GCA_003694225.1 Candidatus Dadabacteria bacterium | reverse complement strand
ATTATGAATACCGTTATGATCAAAACAAGGGATATATACTGAGACACAAACGAATTGACCTTGCCCATACCAAACTCTCCGCCGCATCACGCCCAAGTAGATTCTTTCAATAAGAGGGTAAAAAGCTTTGAAGCTTTTGCTCAACAAATATTGCGTTTTCTCCCCTCGCCAAGCACAAAACCCCCTCAATGGTAATCACCTTAATCAATGCATCTTCCTCACTTCTCAGCTTTAACTTCCCTGCTATCGGCAAAAACACCAAGTTGGCCAGCAAAGCCCCGTAAAATGTGGTCATCAATGCAACAGCCATATCTCCACCCAGAGAGGCTGAATCTGGCAGATTGCCCAACAGGTTTGAAAGGCCGATAATCGTGCCTATCAGCCCGAAAGCGGGGGCATAAGCGGCCATTGTCTCAAGAACCTGCACGCACCTCCTCTTTCTCTCAGAAGAAAAACGCATCTCTGTCTCCAAAATCCTCCGTATATCCTCTTCAGAAGCGCCGTCAACGGTAATCTCAAGCGCCTTTGCAAGATAAGGATCCCGCACAACCAGAGCTTCCCTATCTAAGATAAGCAACCCTTCATCTTTAACCCTTCGCGCCATCTCCACAAAATAAAGTATTCTCTCCAAGGAGCTGTGCTCCTCCCTAAACATAGCTGATTTTAAGGCACTCCATGATTCGCGAAGCTGAGGAAGTGAAAACTGTATCATGACTGCTGTTATGGTTCCTCCAAGCACAAACACAAACCCGAACGGATTGATGAATGAAAGGGGATCGCCGCCTATCATTACAGCAAGGAGCACTAACACAAACCCAAGCCCTACTCCAATAAGCATTGTGCTATCGAGCTTTGCCTCCCTAAATGCTATATTTTCCTTAACGGGAATAGTTTCGAGTGTCTCAGCGGTATTGTTCATATCTATACTTGCTCCAGCAGATAATCAGTTGCCCATTCTCTATTGAGCAAGAGTCATGCCTCAAAGCACACGCTCGACCATCCGTTAAATCAATAGGTTATAAGACTTTTTTAGGGCTTTGCGTCAAACTTTTGGCAAGAAGAATATGCGCAAATCACAGGGATTCTATAAAAAGGGTTAGTTTGTCTATCGACTCTGCGCACTCCCTCAGCTCACTCTGAGTGTTTTCAACGAGATCCTTTGGCGCTCTCTTTACAAAGTTTTCATCGGAAAGCCTCTTTGAAAGAGTCTCTTGCGCTTTCTTCAGTTTACTAATCCTAGTCTCAAGCCTTTCCCTTACAGGCCCTAGATCAATCCCATCCGGTATCTCAACATATAGGATCCCACCTTTAAAGCTAGCAGGTATCCACCCCTTCTTCCCCTCTCCAATCCCATCTTTATATGATATATCATTTACCCGAGCTAAATTTCTCAAAATCTTTTCACCCTGCTCAGAGGCTTCAGATCTCCCTTCAGACAAGCTTAACACAATATTTACACCGTCTTTTTTCGCCATTCCCATATGATGCCTTATATCCCTTATAGCCCTTACAGCGGATATGACGCTTTCAACTTCCTTGCTCGCATCCTCATCTGCCTTAATCTTTTCATAATCCGGCCACAGAGAGAGAGCAAGGATCTCCTCGTCTTCCTTTACCCTCAATACACCGTGCTCTCTGCATATCTGCCATATCTTTTCAGTCACAAAAGGAATATAGGGATGCAGCAATTTAAGTAATGATGAAAGCACATAAAATGATAGATCGAGTGCGGCGGCGCTTTCTTCTTTTTCCTTTAGTCGCGGCTTTATAATCTCCAGATACCAATCGCAGAAATTATCCCAAAAAAACGTTGAAACAGTCCCTATGCTGTGCACAAAATCGCTCTCTTTAAGGTATCTATCATGTGCAGATATGCATTCCTTTAGCCGGCACAGTATCCAGTGATCCTCAATGGACGATGGCTTCGGCTCTAAAGCGCAGTCCCAGCCTGCATAGCCGCTACTATTTATCATAAGTAGCCTTGCCGCATTCCACAGCTTTACAATGAGAGATTGTCCCCTCCGAAAGAAATCTTTGCCAAGCCTTGTATCCTGCCTTCCCATAGGATAGTGCATCGCTATTGCGGCTCTTATGGCGTCTGTGCCATACTCCTCAAAGAGCCCTATAGGGTCAGGTGAGTTTCCAAGCGATTTTGAAAGCTTCCTTCCCTTTGAATCCCTTACAAGCCCGTGAAGTGCCAAAGTCTTAAATGGAACATCGCCCACAAGCTCAAGTCCTGCCATTATCATCCTTGCATCCCAGAAAAAGAGGATATCCCTCCCCGACATAAGCCACGTATTGGGATACCAAAACTTAAGCTCCTGGGTGTCATCAGGCCATCCTAGAGTGGAAAATGGCCATAGCTGTGATGAAAACCAAGTATCCAGTACATCTTCTTCCTGCTTGAACTCACCTCCCTTACACTCTTTGCATTCTTTAGGTTCGTTTTCGGCTGCGTGCTCAGCCCCACATTTTGCGCAGTAATAGATCGGTATCCTATGTCCCCACCAAAGCTGACGGGATATGCACCAATCTTCTATTGTATCCATCCAGTGAAAATAATCGTGCTTTTCAGATTCAGGTATAATCTGTATTTTCCCCTCTGCAACTGCCTTCTTTGCCTTCTCCGCCAGAGGCTTCATCTTTACAAACCACTGAAGGGACACCATAGGCTCAACCACGCTATTACACCTATAGCAGTGGCCAACTGAATGGGTATAATCTTCTATCTTTTCAACCAAACCCTCTTCCTGGAGAGCCTCTACAACAGCCTTTCGTGCATCAAACCTATCCAACCCGGCAAACCGCATGCCGGCCGCTTCTGTCATCTTTCCATCAAATCCGATCACAACTTCAACGGGAAGTTTATGGTCAAGCCCCATCCTATAGTCGTTGGGATCGTGCCCAGGAGTAACCTTTACAGCCCCTGTCCCAAACTCCATATCAACAAAGCTATCCTCTATAATCGGAATCCTCCGTTCCTGCAGAGGAAGCAGGACTGTTTTCTCAAGAACAGATCTGTATCTTTCATCTTCAGGATTGACAGCCACAGCGGTATCCCCCAGCATCGTCTCAGGTCTAGTTGTTGCCACCACTAAGTATTCCCCCGTAGGCTTATCGCCGCTAAGAAGGGGGTATTTAAAGTGCCACAGGTGTCCCTTTACCTCTTCATGTTCAACCTCATCATTTGCCAGAGCGGTGCCGCAAACCGTACACCAGTTAATCATCCGCTTGCCCCTGTAGATCAATCCCTTCTCATAGTAGTGAAGGAAAGCCCTCATCACCGCCCGGCTAAGGCCTTCATCCATAGTAAACCTCTCCCTATCCCAATCACAGGAACAGCCAAGTCTTTTTAGCTGTTCAATAATGATTGAGCCGTGTTTTTCCTTCCACTCCCATACCTTTGCCAAAAACCCCTCTCTTCCAAGGGATTCCGGTTCTATGCCTTCTTTAAGCAATGCTCTCTTGACGACATTTTGCGTTGCTATGCCGGCGTGATCTGTTCCCGGTATCCACACAGCGGCATATCCACGCATCCTGTGCCACCGTGTCATGACATCTTGGGGAACATTATCAAGCACATGCCCCATATGTAGTATTCCCGTTACATTCGGGGGAGGGATAACAACGCAAAATGGCTTCTTTGAATTGTCTGGACTGCCTCTAAAGACATTGTGCCGCTCCCATAGGGCATAGATCTCCCTTTCAGAAGCCTTATAGTCAAATTGGGTCGGCATCTCCAATTTATCCTTCATATTGTTTTACCTTTCAAAAGCGTTAATTTACTCTGCGCTGTTTCCAATAAAGAATTCGGATATTATCACCTTAAGCACAGGCTCTTCAAAGATAAAAGCCATAACAGCATTTAGCATAAAAGGGTTTTGCGGCAGTCCCTCTTCTTTAAGCCCCTCTTTAATTTCATTTAATATCTCCTTTACAAGGTTTTTAAACTGTTTGGCGTCTTTGAAAGAGATCCCTTCTCCTTTGATTTCATAGGTTTCATTAAATTCATCCGCATATTTTTCAACCAGTTTCTCAGATATCCCCTTTACAAAATCGGAATGCGCATAACATGCAAGTATCAGCAGGCTTTCTCTATACGCACCACCCTCCTTTCTTATAAAATGCTCTTTTCTCTCCTGCCCTTCCCTTTTCCAACACTCTCTTAGCTTTTTTAGAAACTTCTCCTGAGGGTCGCCTTTTGGAACTTCCCGTTTTAAACAATTTTTGATCGCTGCATTTAGATTGCGGGCGCAACTCAGAACCTCCACGACATCTGCAACTGTAAATTCAATCAATTCCGCCATCTAGCATTATCCTATCTGTTACAATTAACATATCACACCCGCCCGGATCCACTCCCTTGATTTTTCCCTTTTTTACACTAAACTTCCCTCCTATGAGCGAGCAGATCGGGTTATTTCAGCCGCACGTCAAACAAAACTCCCCAACGCCCTCCTCTTCCGAAGAATCCGCAACTTGGAAGGATCTGCTAAGGGAAGAAATGAGCGCCCCTTATTTTAAGGATATTAAGCGATTTATCAAAAGCGAACGCCAAGCCGGCAAGGTAATATACCCCTCTGACAGCGAGGTGTTTAACGCCCTTGCATACACTCCGTTTGATCGCGTTCGGGTAGTAATCCTAGGGCAGGATCCATATCACGGGCCAAATCAGGCGCACGGCCTGTGTTTTTCTGTAAAACCCGGGGTTCCCTTCCCTCCTTCGCTTCACAACATATTCCAGGAGCTTCGCTCGGACCTTGGCATACCCATTCCACAGCACGGCTGTCTAGTTAAATGGGCCAAGCAGGGGGTGCTGCTACTTAACGCGGTGCTTACCGTCGAAGCTGGCAAGGCGGGTTCTCACCACAACATAGGATGGGAACGCTTTACAGATGCAATAGTAAACCTTCTCAACCAAAAGAAGAGAAATCTGGTCTTTCTTCTGTGGGGTTCACAGGCACAAAAGAAAGGGGCTATTATAGACCCTGTGCGTCACCATATCCTTAAGGCCCCCCATCCCTCTCCCCTGTCAGCGCACAGGGGATTTTTTGGATGTAAACATTTCAGCCAGACAAATTCGATTCTGGCTTCCCAAGGCTATAGAGAGATAGACTGGGATCTTAATACTCCTTAATACCTGAAAATTTTTAGGGATTGCGAGATCATTATTTCCGTGTGATGCTCTAGTTTGCACGGTAAAGAGATATAAAGAGACGCTAAGGACAACGCCATGAAAATTAAATTTCCGCTTTTTGTTGCGGTATTACTAGCGCTATGCTACTTTGCTGTTTAACACCAAAAATGCCTTCCCAATATCTTTGGATAATCTCACCGTCATCCAAAACCTTACTGCTTCTGGATCTGGAGGAGAAAGCTCATCAGTGGTTCAAGACGGCTCCCTTATAGGAGGAAAACGAAAGGCCATTCTTAGATCAAATGCACCACTAAGCTTCCTTAACCTGAATTTTGGAGGCGGAGTAATGGCTTACAGCGAGCCTGCCTCCGGAACAGGTTCTGCAACAATAGTGTGGGATGGCGATACAAATGTTTCCCTCATAAAGTACAATGGTCTTGGAGGAATTGACTTTACAAAAGATGGCGCAACATCCATGCGCATAATAATTTTAAGCTACAACATCGGAAACCCTGGCGTATACCCTACAGTAATTAAAGTGACTGTATACGACTCTTCCGATCCCTCAGGAGGTAAGTATTCTTACTATCAGCAGCCAATCCCTCCCTATACGGGGAACCCTATAACCTTAGATCTGCCATTTTCTAATTTCATCCCTGTAGGCGGAGGGACAGACTTCACATCCGTAGGCTCAGTTGTGTTGGATATATTGGACGATCCCAACGGAAGCAATACAGCTGATGATTTAGATCTCTCGTTTCTCGGGACCGATGGCAACTGCCCCCAAATTATCCCTCAAGATCCAAATAGTGTCATAGTCGATCAATGCGGGGTTTGTGGGGGAGACAATTCCTCTTGCCTAGATTGTTTGGGAGTGCCAAACGGCGGCGCGCTTCCTGGTACATTTTGCAGCACCGGCAAACTTGGAATCTGCCAATCCGGAACTTATGACACTAGCTGTAATTGCATCCAAGACACACAGCCAGTCCCGGAGGTATGTGACGGGGTTGATAATGATTGTGACGGAGAAGTTGATGAAGTCTTTGATCAGTGCGGAGTCCAATGTGGAGACAATTCTACTTGTGCGGATTGCAACGGTGTTCCCAACGGTAACCATATCAAAGACTCTCAAGGCGCCTGCTGCCTTCCCTCTGAGATTGATGAATGCGGGATTTGCGGCGGGAATGGCTCTAGCTGCATAGAATCTTCGCCTACACCTTCCCCGACTCCCCAATGCATCCTGCACAAACCCACCAAAAAGGATTTAAAAGCCGCTAAAAGGATAAGAAAGCGAGCTAAAAAGATAAATGTACGCACAAAACTTTTCGCACATCGGGGAATAAAATGCGGAGGAGACGGTTATCCCGAACTGGTAAAAAAATCTCGCAAGCAATATCAAAAGATACTTACACTATTGAATAAAAATATCACTAACTCAGTTTTAGCTTGCGATACAAGTGTGTGTACGAACTCAAGCACATCAAAAACTGCCAAAAAGTTAAGGAGAGCAGCTTCTAAGCTCCACAGGGCTTCCCGGCAATCCAAATTAAACTTTATCAGGGATTGCAATATAGTAAGCCACGGCTCAGAAAATAGAAAAACCTCTATAGATTATCGGGATGACCTTTTTAGGAGCATAGAGCATCTACCAAAAGAAAAAATCAAGTGTACATCCTAGAAAAAACAGCATCTTATACGGTATAGTGAACTGGATGGAATTTCCATCGCATAAGGGTAAATAAATGGCAGATAACCAAGAGCGCACTTTCACATTTGATTACCACAACTCACTTCTCAAACTTAGCGCGCAATTGCTTGAACACAACAGTTACGGCGAAGCTATAGAT
>RFKT01000264.1 GCA_003694225.1 Candidatus Dadabacteria bacterium | reverse complement strand
CAATAGAACTCTTAATAAACGTTTTGGGAGAGGGTGAAAATTCCGGGAAATAGCTAGGAATATCTTGGTTAGCCTACAATCAATTGAAAAAGATAATCTTTTAGCTTTATGAGTTACAATATGCTGAAAATACAGCACATTAATATTCTTTCTTGCAGTTTTTCTCTTAAAAGGTTTTTTTGATCTAATTTCCAATATATGGTAACGGTCATAGAGTAATTTGCCTGTTTTTTTAGCGGGTTAATTCGATTTATTTAGTTTTTAGATCATAGTGGGAGGTGGAAGGTGCCGTCTAAAACCGTACTTATTACCGGAGCGAATGGAGAGATCGGCCATGGGCTTATTAATTTTTTCGCTCAAGACGGTTCTCACAAGATAATAGCTTTAGATATACACGATATTGATGACACTTTAACCGATAAATGCTCATTCATTAAGGGAAGTGTCCTTGATGAAGCGCTTTTAGAACATATTTTTGAGAAGTATTCATTTGAGTATGTTTTTCATTTGGCAGGGATTCTTTCAACAGGCGGTGAAAAGAATCCCCTTTTTGCTCATCAAGTGAATGTAACAGGGAGCTTAAATCTTCTGAATTTCACAAGACTTGCTGCAAAAAAGAGAGAGGAAAAGATTACATTCCTTTTTCCAAGCAGTATAGCAGCGTATGGAATACCCACGTTGGAACAGAAGAAAAAAGCTGGGAAAATTTCAGAAGAGCAATATCTTTTTCCTATAACTATGTATGGCTGTAACAAGCTTTACATAGAGCATATGGGGAGATATTTTGAAGCCTTTTACGGGCTCTTAGAACCCCACAGAGATACTTATCCTCTAATTGATTTTCGATCCATTCGATTCCCCGGCATTATTAGTGCAGAAACAATTCCCACAGGAGGGACAAGCGATTATGGCCCCGAGATGGTGCATTCAGCGGCTCAGGGTAAAAGTTATTCATGCTTTGTAAGGCAAGATACAACCCTCCCATTTGTCGTAATGCCCGAGGCTGTGGATGCCTTAATAAAATTAAGTGAGGCAAAAAAATCTCAACTTACAAGACAGGTTTATAACATAACGTCATTTTCAGTAAGCGCGTCTCAGATCGCTGGAGAGGTTAAGAAATACTTTCCTCAAGCCTCAATATCTTACAGTATTGATCCAAATCGGCAAAAGATAGTTGATAGCTGGCCAGGAGATGTAGATGACACTAAGGCAAGATCTGACTGGGGGTGGAAGCCCAGGTATTCTTTCGAAAGTGCTTTTGCTGAGTATCTTATGCCAGCAGTTATAGAAAGATATAGGTGTAGCTCGTTGAAGAAGTGCCAAAATAGCTCTTAAAAATGAATTTAGTAATTTAAAGGAGTCAGCTATGTACAGTGAAGAGATCCGGCAGAGATTAGGGGAAACTTTAGAAGAGATACGATCTTCTGGGCTTTATAAGAGTGAGCGTATTATAGCGTCACCTCAATCTGCGCGAGTCAGGGTAGGGGAGAAGGAGGTGCTTAATTTTTGTGCTAACAACTATCTTGGCCTTGCAAATGATTCTCGTCTTATAAAAGCAGCCAAGGATGCTCTTGACAGGTATGGCTTTGGGCTTTCTTCTGTAAGGTTTATTTGCGGGACACAAACTATTCATAAGGAGCTTGAGAGAAAGATAAGCGATTTCTTAGAGACCGATGATGCGATTCTGTATACGTCGTGTTTTGATGCAAATGGGGGGCTTTTTGAAACATTACTTGGCAAAAATGACGCTATTATAAGCGATAGCTTAAACCATGCATCAATTATAGACGGAATAAGGCTCTGTCCTGCCAAAAGGTATATCTATGATCACGGAAATATGGAAAGCCTCAGGGAACAGTTAGAGCAAAGCCGCAAAGATGGTGCAGAAAAGGTGATGATTGCTACTGATGGGGTTTTTTCTATGGATGGGGATTATGCAGATCTCCAAGCAATTTGCGGCTTGGCTGAGGAGTTTGGCGCGTTAGTTATGGTGGATGATTCCCATGCAACAGGCTTTGTTGGAAAGAGAGGAAGAGGCTCTGTAGAGGAGTGCGGAGTCATGGGAAGGGTAGATATTATAACATCTACCCTTGGTAAAGCGCTAGGAGGAGCCTCAGGAGGGTTTACAACCGGAAGAAAGGAGATCATAGAATTGCTTAGGCAAAGGAGTAGGCCATATCTTTTCAGCAACTCTCTTCCTCCCGCATTGGTTGCTGCAGGGATAGCTTGTCTTGAAATGCTTAGCAGTACAACAGAGCTACGTGACAAGCTTCAACAGAATACAACATACTTTAGGACGGAGATAAGCCGATTGGGATACAACATAAGGGAGGGAAGTCATCCTATAGTGCCTATTATGCTTGGGGAGGCAAAATTAGCCGTTTCCATTGCTGAGGATATGCTGGAGGAGGGTATTTATGTAATAGGCTTTTCCTATCCGGTGGTGCCAAAAGGGGCAGCAAGGATCCGGGTTCAGATATCCGCAGCACACTCAAGGGATGATTTAGACAGGGCAATAGAAGCGTTTAGAAAAGTGGGAGCAAAGCACGGTGTGTGCTAACTTCCGTAGAGAACCGCGGGAAATAAAGACTATTCAATTGGCTTATTAGCATAAGAATATAGCTTCCATCCAGATGCGGTTTTTACGAATTTAAGGATGGAGGTACCGGTCCTTAACATAATTACGCCGTTTGAAAGCTCAGAGCCAGTTAATATATAAGGGGCAAACTCGCTATTTACAAAGGAGATATCTATCGCATTTGTGGGCATTTGACGGCCTTTAAAACCGCTTATAACCCTAATAGTACCCGGAAGACAAAATTTCAGTATTTCGTTAGGATTTCTGGTGTTAAAGGATTTGACAAGCTTAAGATATGTTCTATAGAGATCGCTCGGTATAGCAACACTGCCTGTATAGTGCTTCATAAAATCCGATTCTTCGGCAAGAGAGAGAGTGGGTAAAAGAATAGAAACAGCTAATAGCGGTGTTCCTAAGAGAACCAATCTAGCCACATAGGCAAATCCACGCATGCATTTGTCCTCTAAACTCGGTAATAAAAGCCTAAATTCAATGCTCTCGCGGATCTTCCGGCCTCGAAGGAAGGGTCGTTTGCGCAACCCTGATTCTTAAAAGCTCCTTTGCCAAGGTTTTTTCCCTTTCGGAATGGGTCAGAGAGTAGTCTACATTCATTAGGTAAAGTGTTAAAAAAAGCGATACTACAATTCCACCCACAAGCCAATAAAAGGCATTCCTATCTTCTAAGTCTAGCTGAGATTTCATATAAACTACACCATATCACAAGCGTTAAAATAAAAAAGAAACCTCCCTCAGCTAGTATATAAT
>RFKT01000263.1 GCA_003694225.1 Candidatus Dadabacteria bacterium | reverse complement strand
CTCTTTTTTCTGCTACAGTAGCCCCGCCTGCTATATTCCGTTCTTTGATAATAACATTATCGATATCAACTCTTTCCTTGCTCTTAAAAGGAAAGATAACAAAGACAAGAGCCGCCCATGCAATCAACAGAAACAAGAGGGATAACGGAAAGGCCATGGCAAACCACTGCTGAAAAGATATCGGCGCAGCCTCAGGAAATTGAATCTGGTATATCCTTACAAAGGAGAGATTCGGAGGTGTGCCCACCAGCGTAGAAATCCCCCCAATTGAAGCCCCATAGGCTATTCCAAGCATAAGGCAGGTTGGAAAGGCGCGAAAAGGGCGGGCAGTCACTGCCTTTCCGTTA
This sequence comes from Candidatus Dadabacteria bacterium, assembly GCA_003694225.1. Classification (GTDB taxonomy): domain Bacteria; phylum Bdellovibrionota_C; class UBA2361; order UBA2361; family J135; genus J135. The sequence goes on along the minus strand of RFKT01000263.1, from coordinate 4,275 downwards.
TCATCTTTGTGTAAAAAACCTAAGAGGGAAATGACAGAAAGCCCTATAGGGAGCATCATCATTGTGGTCGCAGTATTTGAGATCCACATAGAAAGAAAAGCAGAAGCCGCCATAAAGCCAAGCACAATACGCCTCTGCCCCGATCCGATAATAGAAATCACTTTAAGGGCTATCCTTTTATGAAGCCCCCACCGCTCTAACCCCAAGGCTATCATAAAGCCTCCAATAAAGAGGAATGTATACTGGTTGATATACTCTGAAGAAACCTCCTTCCCTCTCATGATTCCCAGCGCAGGAAAGGCTACAACCGGCACAAGCGCCGTAGCAGGGATAGGAATAGCCTCCGTGATCCACCATACCGCCATTAGCACTGCTACAGCCGCCATACGGTTTGCATGAGGAGGAGCTCCACTAAGGGAGATAAATAAAAGAGGGAAAGCCAAAACTATCCCGGCAAAGAATCCCACCCTTTGGCGGTATGATGTTTTAGCCGCTTCCATGAAATACCGTAAAATAAAATAATCCTTTACCGGCGGCTTCTTTCAAGATCGTCAAGCTCGCGATCAAGCTCCTCCATAGCCTTTCTCTGCTTTCTTAAATTTTCCTCGAATCGCCGGCGCTCAATCTCTTCTTTTGTCAAACTCCCCTCTTCCCCTCCAAATATAAGCGGATTTAACGTAGGAGCCAAAACATCCTTTCCAAAGCGCTCCCCCGCAGCTCTTGCGCTATCAACCACAACAGGAAGCGGATTAAGCCTTCTGGCAGATTCAGAGATAACTCTTCTCTCGGGACGATCCAGTACAGGACCATAATAGCAGCCGTAAAGGGCTGAACAGATAAAGAAGGAATAGAGAAGTTGGGGTTTCATCTCAGCCTTTTTCTTTGTCAGGGAGATCCAATTTAATATGCACCTCCCTTAACTGCTCTTCGCTCACCTCAGAAGGCGCTCCCATCAGCAGATCCTCTACGGTTTGCGCTAAAGGAAAGCATCTTACATCCCTTATAGCCTCTTCTTCTGCTAAGAGCATAACGATGCGATCTATGCCGGGAGCCATCCCTCCGTGGGGAGGTGCTCCAAACTCAAAAGCCCTCAGCATACCTCCGAACTTGCGTCGAACCTCTTCTCGGCTATATCCCGCAATCTCAAACGCCCGATACATTATCTCTGGAGAGTGGTTCCTTATAGCCCCGCTTGAAAGCTCAACGCCATTGCACACAACATCATACTGCTGCCCTATAATAGATAGCGGATCTTGAAAATTAAGGGCTTCAAGACCGCCCTTGGGCATGGAGAAGGGATTGTGAGAAAAGACAACTTTTCCAGTCTTTTCATCCAATTCATACATAGGGTAATCGGTAATAAAACAGAAAATATACTGCTGCTTATCAAACGCCGAGAGATCCCTTGCAACCTTTTCGCGTAGTTTCCCCATATGGGGAAGGATCTCCTTTTCCTTACCAGCGCCGAGAAATACCACCGCTTTGCCGCCGAGGCAAAGATGCTCCCTTAACTCTGAGGATTCTTTTTGTGAGACAAACTTTGATATTGAACCCTTTAAAGTATCGCCATCAAATATAAGATAGGCCACTCCGCTACCGGAGAGTTCTTCAAAAAATTTTACAGTGTCATCAAAATACTTTCTTGAAGGGATTGAATCCACCTCAAATGCCAACGCCTTTATAGCTCCTCCTCCTTCTACTTGCCTCTTAAACACCTTAAATTCTGTTTCGGTAAAAATCTGCGTTACATCCCTTATCTTTTCTTTGATCCTCAGATCTGGCTTATCTGTGCCGTAAGACTCCATGCACTCATTGTAAGGAATGCGCACAAAAGGGGGTTCAGAGACCTTTTTTGACGAAAACTTGGTAAATACCTCATAAAAGACCTTCTCACACACCTCAAATACCTGCTCCTGTTCAACAAAAGCCATCTCAAAATCAAGCTGATAGAACTCTCCGGGCGATCTATCAGCCCTCGGGTCCTCATCCCTAAAGCAGGGAGCAATCTGAAAATACCGGTCAAAGCCGCTTACCATAAGGAGCTGCTTGAACTGCTGAGGGGCCTGAGGAAGCGCAAAAAACTTTCCCGGATGAACCCTTGAGGGAACTATGAAGTCTCTCGCCCCTTCGGGGGAGCTGCTTGTAAGGATGGGAGTTTGAAATTCATGAAAGCCAAGAGAGTACATAACCTTTCTGATCTCATAGATAACGTCAGAGCGTAATATAATATTGTCATGGAGCTTTTTTCTCCTAAGCTCTAAAAACCGGTATTTCAACCGAAGTGCTTCAGGAGCGTTGTCATCAACGGCTATTTGAAATGGCAGAACTTGCGCTTCACTTAAAATCTCGAAGCTCTCTGCTTTTACTTCGATCTCTCCTGTGTCCAAAGCGGTATTTACGGTTTCTTCAGATCTTGCAATAACCTCTCCTTGCACTTTGATAACAGATTCAACCCTCAAAGTATCTACTTTGCTCTTTAATGAGCCGCTAAACACTACCTGAGTCAAGCCGTAGTGGTCTCTTAGATCCACAAATAGGATTCCGCCGTGATCCCTCTTGCGATGAATCCATCCGGAAAGAGTCACCTCCGCCCCTATATGGCTTTTTCTAAGCTCCCCGCAGGTATGGCTTCTATAAATGCTCTTTATCTGTGGCTTCAACTCCACTTGCTAACCTCCCTGATAATTAAGCCGCAATCATAGTACAATTTTGCCATCCCTTCAAAAGCCTCCATGGAGGCGATCTTTCAAAAATGATCTCAGCTTTTTTAAATCTAGAACTACCGATTCACTATCAATAAAAGCTACATAAGGAGGAAATTTGCCGTCCACCCCTTTCTGCATCTCCCTATAAGCATAATCGGTATAGTGCCTTGAACACAACGCTTTAACCATACTATTTAGCGGGGCAAAATAACGTTCTTTCTTTAGCGCTTCTGGATAAAACTTCTTCCTGGCAAAAACAAAGAAATCAACTCCTTCTGGCTCTAAAATATCCACTACCTCCTTTAGGGTTGAAGCATAGTGGGCCTTTAGTGATACAACAAGCCTACGTTTAATCTCTTCATAATACTTGTCGTAAAAGGGATGGGCTGTCTCAGTAGTGGCATATCCTCTTCTCATGCCGAAAAGCTGTACCGCATTAATATGGGTAGGGTGTCCGGCTATAAGTGAATCCTTGGGGGTGTTTTTTCTTATCCATACAAATACCTTCCCCTTTTTTGTTTCCCAATAATTAAAGTTTCCGTTTCCATAAAGCCCCGAGCCTAAGCAAAGCGCCACTAATGTCCCAAGGAGTCCTAATCCCAAAAATCCCCTCCATGTTCTTCTTTGGGAGGATAAAAGATACCATACTCCCCCACTGCATAAGACTATCTCAAGAATACCCAATGGAAATTGAAGATATCTATTGGGAACATAGAGGCGAAACGCAAAGATTCTGGCCAAGATATAAGAGAAGGCAATGCCCGTTAAGGTAAAAGCTATTCTCTGGTACTGCTCATTCTTCCTAAAATAAACAAGGAGAAAAGCAACCAATCCTATTACCACCCAAGGCATCACTAAGGAGAGAAGATAGGGCGGAGTATAGAGTTTATTCAAAAAGGGCTGCATCCCCCACCTTAAAAGATCTTCCCAGTAAGATGGAAATGGGAGAAAAGGAAATCTCCCAAAAGGCCTTTGAAACTCCGGCATCTTCGAAGCCCTCTCTAAAGTAGCCATAGAGCCGATATAGTCGGGATTTTTGGCCACAAAATACGCTATAGCCCCGTAAAAAGGAGAGGCGGCAATTAAGTAAAGAAGAACTTTGAGGTGAGAGCTTTTTGCGCCAGAAGACAAGACCTTAAACACAAGGAACAACCCGAAGGCCACACAGCATATAAAAGCGGCGGGGGGATGAAGCAATATAAAAACCGGAATTAATGCCAATATGCCCAAGTTTCTTTCAGAAACCATAAGCCAAAAAAAACATGATATAACGACCGATGCCCACCCACGGGGAAGTCCGCTTGCAAGCCTTTGGATAAAGGTTCGGGTGTGAAGAAACCAAAGCACCCCAAAGATGCCGGCTTCAAGGGATGAAATTCTACATATTGCCAAAAAAATAAATATACAGCTTAAAAGAAGCTCCAAAAACATCATCCAGTGAGATGTCATTACAGGATCTTTAGTTGTGAGAGTAATGGCATAGCCGATCCAGTAATGCAATGCGGGAAGATGACGCTTCATCTTTTCATAAATAAGGTCTCCCTTAAATATTTCAGGGTGATATACATCG
>RFKT01000262.1 GCA_003694225.1 Candidatus Dadabacteria bacterium | reverse complement strand
TTCCTGCACACTTCTTACACCTGGCTGTTTCTGCCAGCCATGAAAATACGATCCGTCATATTCTATGACTAATTTAACATTAGGCATCTATAAGGCACTCAGCAATTTGGACAGCGTTCAATGCAGCTCCTTTTCTGAGATTGTCCGCAACAATCCACATATTTATTCCGTGCTCTACAGAATAATCACGGCGAATCCTTCCCACCTGCACGGCATCTTTGCCGGCGGCGTTGATCTGGACAGGAAAAATATCATATGCCGGAAACACCTCGATGCCGGGCGCTTCTTCTAGAATTTCAATAAACTTTGGAATATCCACCTCAGCCTCAGTCTCTACAGAAACACTCTCCCCGTGTCCATGAAATACAGGGACCCTCACGGCAGTTGCAGTTATGGCTAGATCTGGCAGATTTAAGATCTTTCTCGTCTCGTTGACAACCTTCATCTCCTCCTTTGTGTAGCCATCATCCAAGATAGCATCAATAGCTGGTATGCAGTTAAAGGCTATCTGCATTGAAAAATTTTTAACCTCGACTTCTCTCTGGTTAAATATAGATACGCTCTGATCCCAAAGTTCATCAAGCGCCATCTTACCCGCCCCAGATACAGATTGATATGTCGAAACGACAACCCTTTTTATGGGGACCATCTTCCTCAAACAATCTAAGACCATCACCAACTGAACCGTGGAGCAGTTTGGATTGGCAATGATTTTATTCTCTGAAGCTATGGCATCTTTGTTAATTTCAGGAACAACAAGGGGGACATCCTCTCTCAAGCGAAAATAGCTCGAGTTATCAATTGCAACAGCTCCGTGTTCAACTGCTACGGGCACAAAGCGGCTGGAAAGCTCGCTATCTGTGGCAAAGAGCGCTATATCAACCCCTTCAAAGCTATCCTCATTAAGTTCCTCAACGCGATATTCTTCTCCTCCAAGTTCTATTATTTCACCGACGGATCTCTCAGAGGCATAAAGCCTTAAATCACAAAAAGGGAAATCTCTTTCGGCTAAGATCTCTCCCATCTCCAATCCGACAAGGCCGGTAGCCCCTATTATAGCTACCGATGGTTCATCTGTACTCACTACCGCCATATCTTTTCCCTCATTATCTGCTGCAATCCATCACATAAAGAGAGCAATTATCACATTTCTTTGAAAAGAAAAACCGAATGAAAAGGGACAAACTAGGGGGTTTTAAAGCCTTTCTGAAAGATCACTCTTCGTTCTCTGATTCAGTAGGTTTGACAAGCTCTACAGTCTGCATACCGAAAAAAGGTGAAGGTCCAAACCTTACATCTCGCATCATCTCTGCTGCATCTCTCGTCTCAATGATTGACCATTGAATATTAGACAACCCCCTTTGAACGTGCCCCGCGTCAATCTTGGTGGGAACAAGATAAAGGTCGCCAGCCATCGTCTCAGCAACCGTTATGAGCGATACAATCTTTACGGGCATCTTCTTGGCATCGGCAACCCGTTGTGCTATTCCTCTGAGCTCCTCTATATCTTTACTTATAGCCCACTGCTTCTCGGCTATCCCCTGGCATGCCAACACCCTCTCTCCTTTCTCAATACTCCTTTCAAGCTCAATGAGCCACTCTATCGCTAACAATTGTTCACCTGCACAAAAATGCTATTAAGTGGAATATAGAAGCACAACCAAAAAGAGACGGCCCCTGAGGAGAGCCTTAACTCCCCTTTTCACTCAAATCACCGTCTTTGAAATCCACCCTTTCTTTCAACTCCTTTCCTACCTTAAAAAAGGGTAGCCTCTTTGGCGCAACAGCTATAGTTTCTCCCGTCTTAGGATTGCGACCCTGGTATGCGTCATAGTGCTTGACAACAAATGAGCCGAATCCACGGATCTCTATTCTGCCGCCCTGGGCCATAGTATCACGCATTTTGTTTATTATTAATGATACTATCTCTTCAGCCTGATGGTGGCTTATCTGAGATCTCTCAGCTAACCGCTCTATCAATTCTGACTTATTCACTTTCCATCATCCTTAAATAATTAAACAACTATCAAAGGTTATATCTTTATAATACCAAACCGCTATACCAACCACTTCCCATAATCACCGAAGATACACAGTTAGTGATGCCAAAACCGGAAAAATAGAACCGCTAATGCTAAAGTATACATTACCAAAATCACTATCAAAAGTACAAAGAACCGTACAAAAACCAAACTCTCAAAATCTATAAAACCACGTTTGCTTACTGCGCTGGCTGATACGACTCACTCTTAATTTAACACTCTTACTCAAACCTTTTATGCGCCCCCGGCATGACTCGAACATGCGACCCCAGGTTTAGGAAACCTGTGCTCTATCCTGCTGAGCTACGAGGGCAATTAAAAGTAATTTAAGGTATTTACATATTTATGATAAGGATGTCAAGCGATTGAAAAAGGCCACCCAGATATAGAAAAAAAATAACATCTTGATTTAACTGGGTGATTTTTATGACAAAAACTCGCTCCGAACCTTTGGCTAGCTCCATTAACAAGAACATCAACGCAGACTTCAACGCCAATCCCAAAAGTAGCCCCGCACCTTATTCAATTATTATAATATACTGACTTTCTTATTCTTTTTAAGGAGCCTGGCACCAAAGAGAGCGTATCAAAAAAGGAGCAGGGGATTTACTGCTACATATCCTATTGCTGGGTAAAAAAGCCGGGTCTCAAAGTGAAGGTGAGGGCCCGTTGCCTTTCCGGTCAAGCCCGAAAAAGCAAGCAATGCCCCTCTTTTTACATGCTGGCCCCTTCTTACTACAAGCCTTCTATTATGAGCATAAACTGTCATTATCCCCCTCCCCTTTACTACAACCAAATTCCCATACCCTCTAACTCTGCCGGCAAATACAACCCTTCCTCTATGAGCAGCGCGTACCTTTGTATTTGAAGGCACACCTATATCAACCCCTTCATGGAAACTTCTCCCGCGCCACCCGTATCTCGAGGTAAGCCGCCTAAGTCTTACAGGCCAAAGAAGCGTGCCTCTAAAAGAATGCGCCCACTGAGGCAGGCGATTAGAGCTTAAATGCCCCGCAAACCCCAACGCTTTAAACTCACC
>RFKT01000261.1 GCA_003694225.1 Candidatus Dadabacteria bacterium | reverse complement strand
TCCAAAGGATAAAAGAAAGGGTTAAAGTGTTCGCACTTTTTAACTTCCTTCTCCCTCTGCCTTCTATAGTAAAGCGCATTAAATGCCTTAATGGTAAGCTTATTAAGGGCGATTTCCGGAAAATCGAACGGAACTCCTATCTGGGGTTTAGGGCACGATCTCTCACCTCCGCTCTTATCGCTGTGAGTCCCCGCCATAAATATTCCCCTTCCAAAGCCTTCTCCTCCGGCAACGCAGTCAAGCCAGGCAACTGTATACTCATACTGCGGCTTTGAGCTAAATTCCGCAGAGATCTCAAAGAACTCCTCTAAACTTGAAAACTTCAAGCTCACCATATCGATATAAGGGCCTTTTACCGGGATCAATTGAAGCTCGACCCAAGTAACTAAGCCCGTAAGGCCAAGCCCGCCAATCGTTGCACGGTAAAGATCTTTTTCATTTTCCGGGGAGCATTCAAGCCTTTCTCCATCTGACCTTACAAGCTCAAACGCCCTAACAAAGCATCCGAAGGTTCCGCTTTTATGGTGATTTTTGCCGTGAACATCATTTGCCACAGCGCCGCCAAGCGTTACATATTTTGTGCCAGGGGTGACCGGCAAAAACCATCCTCTGGGAAGAGCAAAATTAATGACCTCTTCCAATGTAACCCCAGCTTCAGCCTTCAAAACCCCGCTTTTAGAATCAAACGATATAAACCTGCTTAAGCCCCTGGTTGCTAAAAGAGCGCCCCCGTCGTTCAAGCATGAATCCCCGTAGCTTCTCCCCATTCCATAAGGAAGGAGAGGGGATAGATCCGGCAGAGAGTCATGCCTCCAGAATATATTCCTTATAGCCTTATGGCTGGCTCTCGGATACCTCCCCCACGATGTGTATTCTTTCATAGGCTTTCCCTGCTACACTGCACACAGCACAATAGCGGCGGCTAATGCTCCGACAAGATAACTTACGCCGTCTTTAAGGGCGAAAACGACGGGATCATCGTGCATCTCTCCCCTGTTTGTCAAAAGCCAAACCCGGCCTATCCAGTAAAACATCAACGGGCAGATAAGCCATAAAAGAAACGGCCGAGAATAAAGCTGTGTAATCTGGGGGCTTGTAATATAAAGCGCCATGACAAGCACAGAGATATAACCGCTTGCAGAGCCTAACTGGGAAATCTGATGCAGATCATCTACAACATAGCAGCGCCCTGAGGCTCTATCTCCGTTTTTCTCCCTGATATTGTAAAGCTCAGAATATCTCTTCACGCACCCGAGGCTGAAGAAAAGAAACATTGAAAACGCTAAAAGCCAGTGGGAGATGGTAATATTCACAGCCAACGCTCCGGCAAAGAGCCTTAATGTATAAAAAGACGCAAGCACTATCAGATCCACCATCAAGATCTTCTTTAAGTAGAGAGAGTATAAGGCTGTAAGAATGGCGTAGCCTCCAAGCACCCAATAAAACTCCGGCTCAGCTGGAAGTGCAAAGAGAGCGCTTAACAAAAGCAAAAGAGGCGCCATAGCGGCACCTGCCGCTATAGAAAGCGACCCGGATGCGAATGGACGAAACTTCTTTGTAGGGTGTACCCTGTCTGAGGTTATATCAATAAGGTCATTTACAATATAGAACGCTGAAGCGCAAAAACTAAAAGAGAGAAAAGCGCATAACGCAACCCCCCAAGAGCCGGCATCCTTTACATGCGCCAAAAAGAGAGGTGCAAATATCAAGACATTCTTTACCCATTGATGGGGGCGTAATGCCCTGATTATCTCCTTTAAATATGTGTGATTTCTCATAAACACAGTTGTAAATTTGACCTTTTTCGAGAGCCTTTTAAGGTGGCTCTTGTTTTTACAAACAACACTGGCCGCCACCGCATTCTGCCATATAGGGATATCACGAAATTCGTTTCCAATATATTCAAAGAGATCAAACCTTGCCTGTATCTCTTTGAGCTTTTTTTTGCCCGTTAAATTCATCCCCCCATCGGTGGCGATCACCTCATCAAAACAGCCGACTTCTTTAGCTATAGCCTTGGCAATGCCCAAGTCTGATGCAGTAGCCAGAACTGTAATGGCGCCTTTATCTCTTCTTTTCTTTACATACTCCAACACCTCAGCATTGTATGGGAGGGTTGCAGGATCGAAGGTTATCCTCTGCGCTATCTTGCGTTTAAGGTATCCCCTGCCGTGCAACGACCAAAATAGCATGAAAAAGATATATAATGGGTTTTTCCTTAGAAGGCACAAAGAAGATTCAAGTAGCATGTCGGTGTTAATTAAAGTTCCATCGAGGTCAACGCAGAGAGCCATCTTCTCTCCCGCGTTATCCGCATCCCTCTTCTCTCTGTGCCGACATTCCATTACTTAAGCCTCGGACAGTAGCCTATCGGGTATCTCTTAGCTCTATTAGTCTCATAGGAGTTTCTAAACTCCCACACAACCTCCTTTTGAGGGGTTACCTCAAGCACCCTTCCTGTTTTGTCTTCTGAAACAAGGGTGTTCCCATTAGGAAGCCTCTGGGCGGAGCCAGCCGCTTTGCTGTAAAGCTTTTTCCCCAGATCGAGCACCCACACAGTCTTTTTGGTTACAGGGTTTATCTCAAGCACAAAAGACTCTCCCGGATGCACAACAGACCCGTTGTCAAAGATCAAGACATTCCCAGCGCCCGGCAATCCTTCCCTTATCATATGGGCTTCATGTCCTCCTCCAAGGCCTCCTTTGTAGTCTCCTGTATACTCCCACACTACATCTCCACTTTCTTTATCGATTATGATCGCTGTCCACCAGTTTCTCGGCACAGTTAGAATATTGCCCGGCTTAAACCGCTTGTCGCCTGCGCGAAACCACTTATTAGGGGGAATGACGCCGATTGAATTAAAATGCGTCCAATCTGAAAGCTTTTTCTTCTTTAGGGGTTTATCATCATACCTGGTGCACCCCGGCTTACCGCAGTTATTAATGTCAAGGTGCTCATAGGCGTGCCAATGCCACACTGTCTTTCCATCGGGGGTTACCTCTTGGAAGGAATCTGTCTTTATCTTTAAGCTTCTTCTATAGGCGTCTGTAATCTTCTCTCTGATGGCCTCCGGCACCATCGTCCTGTGGAGAAATATTGTATTTCCGTTTTCAAGCCTTACAGCTTCGTGGTGAGCAGGCTCTGTCCCCTTATATTCCCACACAACCTTTCCATCCCAATCGTATTCCCTTATAACCGGCCTAAGTGCATTCCATTTTGGCTGAGTAATCCCCCACTTGCTTCCGTGAACAACCAAAAGGTTGCAGTTGGGAAGAAGCCTTGCTCTGTCTACGTCAACGTTCCATACATGCTTGGTCCTGCCAAAGATATCTAAGAGCAGCACCTTTGCTGTCCCCTCCTCAGGCACAAGCGTATATCCCGGAAATACCTTATACGGCTTAAAGATCGTAAGCCTCGAATCCCTTTTAGCTGATGATTGGTTTAGAGAGCTTATCTCGCCGTCTTTTGAGTGAATGCCGGAATACTTAAAGGCAATTATCCCTGAAAGTCCGATTATGACGGCAATCTCACTAAATAGCCTAAGTGACGATTTCATCTCTCAACCAAAACAGGCTTTTAAAACGTTCAAACAATTAAATCTGGCGCCACAAATGGCACCGAGACCGCCCAATATTAACACGGAGTTATAGAGCCGGCAAAAGGCGGTTTGCTTCCTAAATGTGGTTTTCCGGAAATGAGCGGGAAATTAGCAGTTCATCCTTAAAATATCAACGATCTTAAAGACTCTTAGAGCAAAATACTGTAATATATCCACGGTGCAGATCTTAATGGAGCCTTTACAGTGAATTGGAATCCGGTTGAGCCGAAACACCACGACGCACTTTTGAGCTTAGCTAGGGAATCTATCAAATTCGGCATAGACAATGGAAGTGTTATGGAGGTAGACCCAGCGTCTTATCCTGCTCCTTTAAGGGAAACCCTTTCTACATATGTCACACTTCATAAGCGTGGTGACTTAAGAGGATGTATAGGTCACCTAGAAGCGCGCTACCCTTTGGTGGTAGATCTTGTTCACAGCGCTTATGCGGCGGCGTTTCACGACACAAGGTTTCCTCCTGTAAGCGAGGAAGAGCTAAATGAGATTGATATAAGCATATCTGTATTGAGCCCTTTGGAAGAGATAGAGTTTAGCTCCGAGGAGGATCTCCTCCAAAAGGTAATCCCCGGCAAAGATGGTCTCGTGCTACAAGATCACGGGCTTCGCGGCTGTTTCCTTCCCGTTATGTGGGAGAGGCTTCCATCCCCTGAAATCTTCCTTAAGTTTTTAAAAGAGAAAGCTGGCCTTCCACACTCATACTGGTCAGAGACTCTCAGGGTCTTTCGGTTCCGGGCGCAAAAGATTCCAAACGGAAAAGGTGACTCGCACCTTCCTTAAGGCTTATGCAACACCGCCAGTCAAAAGCAGCCCCAAAAGCTCATCCCCTTAGATAAGAGGATAGCTTGGGGGCACGGTTTGTTTTTTTCCCCGCTAAGAATCCTCTATTCAAGAATCGGGTCGCTATAGCCTTTCATCTTCCTGTTCTGTAACTTCACCTTATGGTTTGATAGTATAGAGCAGCAGGGCGTTACATCTTCGCCGGTCTTATGAATTTTTTTCAGAATTTTTTGTAAATTGCCAGATTGATTTGCATCGGGGCGCTTGCCATTTTTCTCTGCCATAGCCAAAGGCGAAATCAGAAAAAGAGCAGATACAACGGTTAGAGCTACTGCCTTAGTCCACTTAGATAGTTTCTGTACATTCATCATATGCCTAATCCTCCTAAATAAAGTTATGGCTTTGTTCCGTACAGGCAGGGAAAAGGCGCTCACTCGGATTTTACATATCGTAAGGTGGGGGCAACGCCTTAAGCCTTCGGAGCAGAATCGGACAC
>RFKT01000260.1 GCA_003694225.1 Candidatus Dadabacteria bacterium | reverse complement strand
CTTGACCCTATCCAATATATCCCATACATGAATGGCGGATTAGAAACCGAAACATGGGCCGAAGCAAATAGCTATCAAGACTATAAATGGCGGCACGGGGTAATGACCCAAAACGAACTTGCCCATAGATGCTTTGGACCCCACAAATACGTCCTTCAAAGAACCGTTCAGCAGTTTATGTATATGTTGGAAAATTTAGGCATCCCCTTTGGTGCCGCAATTTTTAACAACTGGATTATACCTATAATGCCCCTGATTCCCTATGAAGATAGGTTTGGGGCCTCTTGGCCTGCTAAGTATTCGCTTAACAGAAGGTCTACGCTGGATCTCCCGGTGCTGGGGCCAGACCCAGTTGATGTAAATAATGTAGATTATGTATCAGTGGAGTTTGGAGATCCTTCTATTTCTTTCCCTTCTGACAATACAGATCCAGTTAAATACGCTAATTATACACGTTTTAGTAGGGAAGCGGTTTTTGATCGAATACTTCAACCAATGACTATCTGCGCACGTGATATGAATATCGATATTCGGCAAGGGGAGCCTGGGGCTGAACCTCTCCATATATTCCGAGCGCTGCCTGACCCGTATGATTTGTCAAGACCGCTATATCCTTCCACAACATGTTTAGATGCCACAAAACACCAAGTGCCAACTCTTGAAAGGGGGCTATTAAATTTTATATTTAGAGGGGCTGAGGCATCAGCAGGCAAGACAGATCCACAACATTCAAGCGGCAATTCGTATCCTACCATCCACTCGGGGGATTGTTTTGGGGATCAGTTAGACGATTTCAAGGCTCCTTACTCGAAGGACAGCCTTTATCCTGATCCGGAGATTAACAAATATAGCAGTCCTTGTTATTATACAGCCACTGAGTTGCCTGAATGGATGACAAGGGATAGAAGTGATGCTATTAGTTCTAATGACATAGGATGTAGCAGTGATTACGATCCACCTAACTATTGCTTCAACAGGGATGATGTCAATGTTTCTGAGATTATAGCTCCATATAGGCTATGTCCTGACACTAAGACAGAGTTGGAAAATACACTTTCTAATATAAATGCCGCAACTGTCCTTTCTACTATAAGGGCTGGAGGTTTCTCTAAGTCTGGATATCCGCTGAATGTTCCTGCAGAGGCCACCTTTCCCATAGCCAACGCAAAGGAGCGTTATCTTACATCCCCTGAAAGCTTGTATGTATACCCTCAAAGAGAAGATCCTATTGAAGATGACTTTCTTCCCGGAGCCTTTATGACAGCATACAATATAATTAGCTCAAGCGGAACAACAATCCCCAATCCCAATAACTACAATAGGGTGGTAGTGGTCTTTACAGATGGCGTTTCAAGGGTGAGTTTTGACGATGTTGTTGGCAAGGATTTTAATTATACAGACTGGGGACAAGGAGGAGCGTGGTTTTCCAGTATACCTTCATCTGATGTTTTGCCGATATTTGAGAAGGTGACAAGCGATCCTTTTCCTTACTCAGAGACTTCTATAAAAGAAGCCCTTCAGTTAATACATACTATGGTTGACGATGGTATTAAGGTTGTTGTGGTTATATTAGATAGGATTGACAAAAACGGCTGGGATAACGCCTTACAGCAGTTTTTTATTGATGGCTTAAAGGAGCCGATAGGAGAGACAGATACAGTCGGTACGACTTATAGGTATGCCTTGTGTAAGAAGTGCGGAGCCGGAGAGATCTGGACAAACTGTAATCTTCCTTTAAGCCACGAGCCTGCTATCACTGCCAATAACCCTCAAAACTGCATAAACAAACCCCCTCGCGAAGGGATAGTATTGATACAAGCAACAAAGCTTTTTTCTACAACCCCCGGAGATCCTACAGAGACATATAGCACATTCCACAAAAGGGCTTTTAGCAGTATATTACCATCGTTAAACAGGGCAATTAATACATTTACACTAAGCAAATAATTGCTTAAAAGGCTCGGAAGCTTGGCTGCGGATAAGTTTTTGCAAAGAAGATATCTCCATCTGCTATTTCTGGCAGTGGCGGTGGTGTTTGCCTTTTCAAACTCCCTTAAGGGATCTTTTCACCTAGATGACCACTATCTGATTGAAAGCAATGCCGGCATAAGGCGTGTTTTTCCCCTGCACCGCCACTTTATAGATCCCAGCACAATCTCTTCTCTTAAGCGGATTACACAATATAGGCCTATGCTTCCCCTTACCCTATCTATCAACTATTTCTTTACCGGAAAGAGCCCCATGGGGTTTAGGGTTGGAAATATCTTATTTCACTTCATTGCCGCTATAGTTGTTTATTTTTTGGTGCTTGAGCTATTTGAGTTTCTGAGACTTAGACTCTCTCCCACTGCGGCTCAAAACGGGGCTTTTGTGGCTTCTTTGGTATTTGGCGTCCATCCGGTCTCAGGGTTTCCCATCAACTACCTCTCTGCAAGAGACCTTATACTTATGACCCTCTTTATGGTTTCATCTCTCCTTATATATGTAAGGATGAGAAACAGGGGAGCATCCCTTTGGGGGTGGGCTTTAAGCCTCTCTCTGTTTGCGCTAGCTCTATTTTCAAAGACAAACGGAGCGGTTCTGCCCATTTTAATAGTGCTCTTTGAGGGTGTGGTAAAGCAAAAGGGCATTGTGTCCCTCAAGCCTTGGAAGGCATCCCTTCCCTTTTGGGGAGTTTTAGCCGCCCAATTTGCCTTTAAGAGGTTTTATGTGGGGTTTTCAGATTTTACAAATGCAGTGCCTCAATCTGTCTCACCCTTTCACTATGCGGCTGTGCAGGCAAAATACCACCTCTTTGAATATGCAAGAAATTTTATCTGGCCATTTTATGTAAGGATTATGCCTGAGGGGGAGGCTTTTACTTCATATTTTGATATCAAGGTTTTGCTCGGAGCATTATTTATAGG
>RFKT01000259.1 GCA_003694225.1 Candidatus Dadabacteria bacterium | reverse complement strand
GATATATGGTTATGCATGTGACATCCCATAATAAAGGAGATGTAAAGTGAGCATAGCGTATAACATACCAAACTCTATCTGGACGCCCTAAATCCAATATTACGCTTCCTACTCCAAAGAACAGAACCATAACGGTAATCACTTCCGCCATACGCGTTATGGGTCTCCGCCATTCAGCCCGGCAAAGCCTGAGGATAGCTGAGATTAAAGTGCCTGCGTGGGAAATACCTATAAAGAAAACAAAGTTGGTAATATAAACCCCCCAGTATACCGGCCTGTTCATTCCCGTGACGCCCAAGCCGTTTTTAAGCTGCCAGATCCATGTAATGAATGCCCATATGACTGCCACCATAAGGATTGATGCCCAAATATAGAACCATTTTCCGCATTTCAGAACGGGTTTTATCAGAGTGTATTCCTTAGGGGCAGCAAGAATCTCCCTAGCCCTTTGCTCAGTGCTCACTCTCTTTCTCCTTTAAATAATAAACCTTTGGTTCTGTTCCTAAGTCTTCTAATATTCTAAAAGCTCTACGCGACTTTTTTAGGAGGCTTACTTGAGAGGTCTCGTCATCTAAATCCCCAAATACTAACGCTTTAGTTGGACATGACTCAACACACGCAGGTTGATAATCCCCCTCTTTTAATTTCCTCTTCCCTTCTGCTGCTGCCTTCTCTTTGGCTTTGATAAGTCTATGGTGGCAAAACGTGCATTTTTCTATAACGCCTGCATATCGTGGAGACACATCAGGATTTAACATCTTTTTTAACATGCCCGGCCATTTGGGAGCATAATAATTAAAGTATTTAATAGCATAGGGGCAAGCATTGGCACAGTACCGGCAACCAATGCATCTTGGATAAATTTGCCCCACAATTCCCTCCTCATCCTTATAGGTCGCTGATGTAGGACAGACCTTAATACATGGAGGGTGATCGCAGTGTTGGCATAAAAGAGGCATAAAACGGGATCTTAAATCAGGATATTTTCCCTCGATGACTGTATGTATTCTAATCCATGACATCGTTCTATGTTGCTTATGGAGCTCAGAGTTGGAAATAGCCACATTATTTTCTGTCTTACAAGCTACAACGCAGGACTGGCAGCCCGTGCACTTATCTAGGTCAATAACCATTCCCCATCTTGCCATTCTTCCCCCTTTTTTATTCTCTTACCCTATTTTTGTCAGTTTTACTTTCGTTACTATACTCAGAGGGTATTTCTCTCCCTCATCGCTCTTAAACGGCAGAAGATCCGCTGGTGCAATAGCTCCCTTTCTTGCCCATCTTCCGCCATCTAAGCTTTCATTCCCTATGAAAAGCCCTATGGCATCTTCTGGGATTCCTTCATAGTGGCACACTTTAACCTCTAATTTGCCTAAAGGAGATTCCAAAATAGCAGACTCCCCGTTTCTTAATCTCTCTTTTTCTGCTGTTTTTGGGTTGATCTCACACCAAACTGTCCACGCTCCATCGACAAGCTGTGTTACAATTTCTTGAAGAAGTGGCTGATTCTGATTGCCAATGGAGCTTAAACTTAGCACATCAAAAGGATAAAGGGTATATGGATATCCTTTCTGTTCATCTGCTTTTTGGGGTCCTTTCCATAGCTCTTTGGAGAATAACTCACCCGTTGCAAATGAATACAATTGATTGACGTTTGCTCGCGGGGTTGGCCTAGCTGAACTCTGCTCATACCAACCCCCATTCTTTACCAGTGTCAGGAAGAAGTCTTCGAAATTATCCGGCAAGTTTTTTTCACCAAATATCTTGCCGGAAGAAGCCCTGCCGCTATCAAAGAATCTCTTTGCTGTGCTCCTTATTGCATCCTGATGGTTCTTTTGTTGCATCGTCTTTTGAATGCGGCCCCCCAGCAAGCTTGCTACCCTTATAATTGTATCGGCTTTGTCCATAGTGTTTAATAGAGGCTTTGCTAGGGGTTTGGAGCAGGTATAGGCGTTATTCATCGTGTTGCCGAAGACAAACCGATCTTGCCATTTTTCTAAAAATGTATGATCGGGGAGAACTAAATTAGCCGAATAACTTGAATCATCTTTATATGGGCTGAGTGAAACTACTAAGGGGACTTCTCGAATGGCCTTTAGAAATGATGATTTTCCATGAATGCCGGACAGGCATCTACTATCTGAAATCACTACTACAGCAGGCCGTTTCTCTGGGTTAGAAGCGATAACTTCCGCCAGATCATCTAGAGATGTTAGATTATCTTCAAGGCTCGTGTGCTCTTGTGTAGCAAGTAATTCATCTTCCCAAAATTCTCTTAGTAATGTTTGATTGTCCGTTAATAATCCGCCTTTTTGATTTACTGAGCCTACTAATAGATTCAATGAAAGTGACGCACATGAGGCAAAAAGCCCGTTTGAAAAGGGCCTTCTCTCTGCTATAGCTAAGGGGTTCTTCGCTCGAGCAAACATATGCGCAACCTTTCTAATCTGGACATATGGGATGCCCGAAATCTCTTCAATTTTTTGCGGTGATACATTTTTTAGGATAAGATCTCTAAAATCTCCAAAATCTCGGCAATGTTTGCTTATAAACTTACTATTATACATTCTCTCTTTAACAAGAACATAAGCTATGCCTAAGGCTACATAGCCTTCTGTTCCCGGTTTATTTGCAAGCCATATGTCGGCCTTAATAGCTGTTGGTGAAAATCTCGGCTCTACGTGTATGAATTGACCGCGCAAGCCGGATGAAGGGTCCCTTAAGCGGGAATATGCTCGATGTTGAAATGTCGGAGAACCCCAATTTTCTAAGAATGGTGTTCCAAAAGATAATATTAAAGAAGCATTTTCGATGTCATATATGGGATATGTAGAAGCATTGAACATAAGAGCATTTGACTTTTTTGCTGCTGGATCCCTGTCATTCTTGATAGTAAATAGGTTAGGGCTCCCAAAAGCTCTCATAAATTTCCTTACCAGCAGTGTGAACGAAGAGTGCTCATCACTCATAAGCCACATAAGCTTCTTTTCTCTGCCCGAGTCTTGAAGTTTTTTTAGAGCATCTGCGAAGGTAGCTAGTGCTTTCTCCCAAGAAACCTTCTGCCAAGGGCTTGAAAAAGGATTTTCCCTGATTACCGGAGCGACCCACCTGTCAGGATCATACATCAGATAAGGGGCTGCCACCCCTTTTGGGCATAGTTTTCCTTGGGCAATTGGACAAGAGCTGTTTCCTGTAGCAGTGGTTGGGAATCCATCTGAAACCTTTACATTCATTCCGCAGCCTGCAGGGCATTGGGTACAAAATGTTATTTCGTATTTTTCCTCTCCGTAAGGACCTTCCCAGCCATTCTTATTGATATGTTTGGCAAATAGCTTGTCGCCAAAGTAATTTCCTAGCGTTAACCCTGCTATCGTGGCTCCGCCATACTTTAAAAATTTCCTTCTATCCATTCTAACTCCTTCTGAATTAGCGGTGGCAAGCTGTGCAATCGGTAGATACCTTCCAGTATCTGTGGCAGCGCCTGCATTTCTCCATTGAAAAATTTACCAGCCTCTTTTGAGGAATGCGTTCAGTTTTGTGGATATCCCCATGGCAGACAGGGCAGGAGAGGAGTTTCTCTTTACTTGCAATAGATAAATGTCTTCTGTGAGAGAAATAGGCATGCTTTGGAACGCTATAAAGCGGCTGCCATGGTACTATTTCGGGATCTTTGTTAAGAAAATAAATCCACCACTTTTTTCCTGTTTCCGATAAATCTGGAGATGTTGCGTGGCAATTTGCGCAAAGAGAAATGCTTGGCAAACCAGCTTTGGCTTTTTTCAATATTCCTGGGTGGCAGATTTCGCAGCTCAGCTTGTTATGCTTTAAATGGTTAAACTGTATGGGCTGAACGACCATGGTTCTCTTGCTATACCACTTATACCCTATGCCAAGCATGCCGGCGAAGATACATACAATAACAATTTTCATCCACGAGGTCTTATTATTCCCAGTCATCAGTAGAGCTCTCCGGCATTAAACTGAAAAGATAAGCAACTAAAGCTGTTAAATCCCTTTCGGAAATATGACCTCTCCACCCTGGCATTCTGTAAGGGGGAATGGGGCCATTTGGATCTTCCTTTTCAATGTCGTGAATGCCTTCAAGAATGAGATTGGCAAGTTCTGACTTGGTATATCCTTCTGCGACTTTCGTAAGTCCTGTAATCACACCGCCAGTCTGTATGTTTGGATTTTTCCTTCCACCTTCAGCATTTGGTCCATGGCACATGGCGCATCCATATCGCTGGTAGACGATTTTCCCTATCTCAATTTGAGAAAGGGCAGGGTTGATTGGCTGATAAACTATCTCTTTTGATATTACTTCCTCTTTCGGTGGCACTCCTTTGCATCCTAAGATAGCTACTACGGTGAAACACAAGCAAAAAACAATCAAACAAGCCCTCACCATATTCGCCATAGGTTCTTGCCTCTCTTCAAATTTAGCTAAGTGTCAAAACTGAATAAAAAACGCCCCCTATACTTCCGTTTTGTGTTTATAACCTTATAAGAAAACAACATAGGAGGGAGGGTGAATCCTCCCTCCTATGGGGGAGGAAAGCTAGAGAAGGATTATTATAAGCCTATCTCTGCTTGTACTGTCCATCTGCTGTCTTCATTGCCAGATGGAACATCTATCTCAGTCCAGTATC
>RFKT01000258.1 GCA_003694225.1 Candidatus Dadabacteria bacterium | reverse complement strand
GCCCACAGGTTCATTCTGGATGTTTGTTAGGGGAATATGCCTGTAGCCTCCCTTAGACATCATGTTAAACGCAAAAGCAACCTTATTGCCGACCCCAGAGGTCTTGGGCTTTTCTGTCATAACCTCGCTGATTTTAACCGTATCGCACTCAAGACATGCATCTGATACCTTTAATATATAGTCTCGGCTGGAAAATATGCCTGTTATCTTCCCCTCTTCATTTACTACCACCACACAATCTATCCCCTCGCTTCCCATCTTCCTTAAAACCTCAGACAGCACACTCTCTTCAGAGACTGTAACGGGAGAAGCCGGTTTTAAGATCTGAAGCGGGCTTGCAAGGAAATTTGACACGGCGCTATTGTCCGCAACCACAATCCCAAAATTTACCTTGAGATCTTTAGTAAACGCCTTATGGATGAAATCAATAAAATCTTTGGCAAGCAAAAGCCCTGAAAACTTCCCCCCATTATCAACAACAGGGAGATGCCTATAGCCACCCTTTGCCATCATATACATGGCTCTTGCTATGCTTGCATACTCCTTTATCACCTCAGGCTCCCGAGTCATGATATCGGAGATGGGCTTTTCCAGATAACCGCTCCCGACGGCGCCAAACCATCTGACTGCATCCCTCTCTGTAAAGATCCCCTGTACAAGATTTGTCTTATCAATAACTACAACGCCTCCAACCTTGTTGTCCTTTAGGATCTTGACCACTTCACCCGCTGAATAATCAGGATAAGCAACGGGAGGGCTATCGCACTCTAAGTCTTTAACCTTCCTGTCAAGAAACTGCCTTTCAAGAAGCTTGCCTCGAATCGCTTGAGCCATAAAAATTGCCCCGCTAAAGTATTAATGTGAAAATCCTCGACTAAACCTCTATAATTCTATTATATCCTATAGATCCCTCTGCAGAAACCAGTGCCTAAGAAAAACCCTCACTTTGACCCTAAAAAACCCTAAGAATGAAAAATGTAAAGGGAGCGCAATTTAGATCTTGTAAAACATCGCCTTATTGTATTAGGTTAAAGCCGTGCATTAGTTGGACCAAATCACGATGCCGGAAAGCGAAGTAATACAGATCGGACACAGGAAAAACCCTAAATCGCAAATCTCCGTAACCTCAGGGGTAGAGATCTTCTTCCTTATAGGCCTGCTCGGAGCCGCCTACGGCACAGTGTGGCTCGGGGTACATCTATGGATGATGATAAACGGGCAGATGGATATGTGGAGCGATTACCTGACACAAAGGCACATCCACGCCATAATGCAGATCTACCTATTTATCGGGCTTTTTATAATGGGATTTTGCTATCAAGCCGCCGCCAAACAGCTTGAAGTAAAAGAACCGAAGCCTGAGCTTGCAGTTGTTTTGACAGTATTTCCCTTAATGGGCCTCCTTTATCAGACCATAAACCCGCTTGTGGGAAAGGTTGTATTGGCGCTTCCCTACTTTTTAACGGCAATCTATGTGTTTTCTCTGCTGCTAAAATCTTCTCTTAAAAATATCTTCTCTGTCGGGATCCTTTTGCTCTGTGGCCTGCTGGCGCTAACGCGAGGCGTGTTCCTTAATGTAGCGGATCCTGCCATGGCTGTTATGGTGGTGTGGGGAGGCATCGGGGGCGTACTGCTCGCTACACAACAGCAGTTTTTGGCGGGATTTTTTGGGGCACAACGGATAACAGGCGCGGGAGCATTCTTTACAAACCTATTTTATCTCTGCTCGCTTTATAACTGCTATATGTTTGTCTCCTTGCGCGATTTTGGCCACTACAAATGGGTATCAATCTTTGCTTCGCTCACTATCCTTACCTTTATACTTTCAACCAAAGGATGGAAGGTTATAAGATCCATGTTGATAGATCCTTTAGCGCTTGCTTTCTCCTTCGGATACCTATGGGCTCTTTACGGAGCGCTCCTGATGTTTCAAGAAATTGTAAGCAATGATCTGATCCAACACACATGGTCTACAGGGTGGATCTTCCCCATTATCTTTGCCACCAGCCTAAAGATAATCTCCTTTCTCTCCCAAAAAGAACTTATGAAACCAAACACCCAGATTGTAATGATTGTTCTCTGGCAGATAGTCCCCCTCGGAAGGGCTGTCCTTCCCCTATATACATCATTAGCGGTGCTTCCATGGCTTGTGGGAATAGCGGCAACTGTAGTGTTTGTGAGTTGGTTTTACTGCCTCCTAAAGGGAATTTTGACAGTAAGGAAGTTAAACGAAAAAGCCGCATCTCTTAGATCTGCTTAATATCCTTGCCTCTTCACACTGCTTTTGCCTAGTGTTTCTGCCCTAATATATCTGCCGCCTTAGCGCGCTTGTTGCTGCACCGTGTGGAAAATTTGAAAAATTTTGAAAAGGTGGGAATTTAGAGTTATTATACCGTACTTCCCAATTGGGGCGGGAAGGCGTGTTCCGTGAGGATTTTTGCTCAAAATGAAAAATGTAATATCAGCAGATATCACAGAGCTTATAAACGATCCGGATCTAAACCCCGATTCTCTCAGCCCCAAAGAGAGGATCCTTCTCTCAGCTTTAAAGCTCTTTGTAAAACAGGGATATTTCAACACAAACATCCCGGATCTCAGC
Source organism: Candidatus Dadabacteria bacterium (assembly GCA_003694225.1). Lineage (GTDB taxonomy): Bacteria > Bdellovibrionota_C > UBA2361 > UBA2361 > J135 > J135. Next base: position 2,217 of record RFKT01000258.1, on the reverse strand, counting down.
AAGGAGAGTAACTGCAGTATAGGGTCTATATATTACCACTTCAAAAACAAAGAGGAGGTAGCCGCGGCGCTATATGACGCGGGCATCTGGTCTTTCAGGCGTGCTCTTGAAAAGACACTTGCATCGCGGGCTCTTGACAAACATTCAAATGCCCTCGATGTGCTAAGGGAAGTTGTCAAGTTTTTTCTCCTCTTTACAGAGGAAAACCCAGACATCTCCACCTATCTATGGCTCTCACGCCACACTGAGTTTATGACAGGCATTATCCGACATCCAACGATGATAGGCTTTGACAACTTAGGGCGAACCCTTACTAATGTAATTAAGACCGGCATCAGGAATGGGACTCTCCGCAACTTAAAGGCGCATGAGATCTGGCCTATACTATTTGGAATCCCGTTAAGCTACGCCAGAGATTGGTTGGATGGATATAACACGGTGCCCCCCTCTGAAGTTGCCGATACTTTGGCTGAAAGCTGTATAAGAGCTCTAAAGAAATAGTCGTTATTTCCCGCAAAAAGCAGCAATTATTTTATTCAAAATTCCCCCGTTTTGATTTATGATTCGGTGACAAAATCTGCCAATAAAAGCGGGGCTTGCCATGGATCTAGAAAAGCAAATCTTTCACTTTTCGGAACTCTCAAAGCTTGAAGGAAACCTTCAATGGGATGAGATAGTGGGTGTGCTCGGAGGAAAGGGCGCCAATCTGGCGAAAATGACCTCTCTCGGATTACCGGTGCCGCCTGGATTTACCATAACTACCAACACATGCAGAGAGTTTTTGGCGGGAAACGGTAAACTCTCCGATCACCTAAAAAAGGAGATTAAAGAGGCTCTCTCTCACTTAGAAGAGGAAACGGGTAAGAGGTTGGGAGGCTCCCCTCCCCTGCTTGTCTCATGCAGATCGGGAGCGAAATTTTCAATGCCGGGCATGATGGATACCATCTTAAATTTGGGCTTAAACGACGATGTTGCAGAGAATTTTTCAAAGGAAACGGGAAACAGGAGGTTTGTGTATGACTCCTACAGACGGCTCCTTCAGATGTTTGGCTCGGTGGTGATGGGAATTGACTCAGAAGCGTTTGAAAATAAGCTTGCAGAAGCCAAAGAAAAGCGCAACGTAAAAAGCGATACGGAGCTTGGAGCAGATGATCTATATTCATTAACAGAAGAATTTAAGAGAATCATTTCAGAGCACGGGCATCTCTTCCCACAGGATCCCTATGAGCAGATAGAAAGGGCTATTGAATCCGTTTTTCTCTCATGGAACAGCAAACGGGCGATAGATTATAGGGAGGCCACAGGCATACCCCACCACCTGGGCACGGCGGTAAACATTGTAACTATGGTGTTTGGAAACACGGGGGACAATTCAGGCACCGGCGTTGCATTTACCAGAGACCCTGCTACAGGACAAAGAGTCATCTTCGGAGAATATATGCCGAACGCCCAAGGAGAGGATGTAGTTGCGGGGATAAGGACAAGCGAAAGCCTGGATCTGCTGAAAAAGGATATGCCAGAGATATACAGGGAGCTGTGCGAGTCGTGCCAAAAACTTGAGCGCTACTACAAGGATATGCAGGACATTGAGTTTACGGTTGAAGATGGAAAGCTCTGGATCCTTCAAACGAGAAGCGCCAAACGCACCGCCAAGGCGGCCATAAAAGTTGCCACAGATATGGTTAAAGAAGGGCTCAAGGAGAGAGAGGATGCTTTGGCAAGCGTCGATCCAGAAGCCGTTAAGACTCTGCTTCACCCGTATTTTAAGCATGAAGAAAAGAAAGCCGCTCTCTCAAACGGAATGCTTGCCGCCACAGGGCTTAACACTTCGCCCGGAGCGGCAGTAGGCATAGCGTGCTTTAGCTCCGCTCAAGCTCAAAGGCTTGCCGCAAAGAGCCCCGTTGTGCTTATAAACAAAAACCTGCAGCCGGATGATATACACGGGATGCTCGCCTCAGTCGGGCTTATAACAAGCGAAGGGGGGGCTACAAGCCACGCCGCTGTGGTGGCGCGCCAGTTTGGAATCCCGTGCGTATCCGCCGTGCCGGATCTCGAAATTAGCCCCGACAAAGATAGCTGTATACTTGGAGGGCGGCACATAAAAGAAGGCGACTGGCTTTCAGTTGACGGCTCATCGGGAGAGATATTCATAGGAAAGCTTCCAACGGAAAAGCCAACGATAGAGGAGCAGGAAGATCTCTTAACGATACTTAGATG
>RFKT01000257.1 GCA_003694225.1 Candidatus Dadabacteria bacterium | reverse complement strand
ATTATATGCTTTCATGTCAACCTTCTGTTATGAGCTGGAGAGAGCAAAGCGCTACAAGGATAAGATCACAATCATGCTTCAGGCGGCTAATGACCTCCGGGCGTAGTCTTCTTCTAAGGAGGTGTTTCTTGAGGATAGAAAGACGAGGCTTGCAACATACAAGGGCTTTCAAGAGGCAGTGGTGGCGGCATGTGGCGTCGTTGAGATGATGATGAAAGACCATGGCCTGATCCCCAAGATGATTACACGAATCTCGACGTGCTATATGAGAGGAAGATGCTTTCTTCAGGGCTCAGGAAGGCGCTTATAGAGGCCAACGGCCTGAGAAACCGGGTTGCTCATGACTAATATAACGGGCTCCAGATGAAACGGCTCACGGCTCTATGATGAGGCTGCTAGGGCATGTTGAAGACTTCAGGGTGTGGTGGAGAAATGGCTGTCCAAGAGGATTTAGACCGGGAATTCTCGTTTTTAAAGGACAGAAGAGAGGTTCTGGCTGTCCTACTCTTCGGCCCCCATACAAGAGGCGAAGGCCACCTTCCGAAGCGACGTTGATATCTGTGTTGTAGCCCCTAGCCCAGATAAAAACAGGTTCCTCTCACATATCCTCCAGAACACAAGAGGTTCAAAGTACCACGTCCGGCTTTTTGAAGAGCTTCCCCTTTATATGAAGGATGTGACGGACTCCCATCTGGTCATATTCACACGGGATGAGACGGGTCTCTACGAATACTTTTACTTTGTAGGTAAGCTCTGGAGAGACTAGGAGCAAAGGCAGAGTGTGACAAGAAGGGAGCTTAAAAAGATGCTGGGTGTTCGGTGAGCGTTATCTATGAGCAGACGCCGTGGATGAGAGGAGTGAAGAAGACTTCGCCCAAAAGGCTTGGAGAGAAGGGACCGTAGAGAGAAAATTAAAATAAAGATCCGCATCACGGAAGATTATAATTCGTAGGTGTAGCCAAAGTCGTATTTCAACCGCTTTTTAAACTTCTTTCTTATTATGTTTATGTTTTTCTTAGAAAAAATATCTCTTTTTCTATTTGAAACCTGCTTATTTGTTTTCCGTTCCTCTTGAGGTATTCGCTTTAGCATCTCTTCTTTTGTACATTTTTTGATCGCATCTTGAATACAGTGCTCTGGCAAATCCAGTTCCCAGAAGTCTGATAGTTTAGTTAACGTATCCATAGGATTCTTTACTAACTCTTCGTATTTTAATAGAATGGCGTCCCTATGAGTCTCTAAAAATCTCCCCCAGCTATTACAAAAATCAATGACCCAATCAACTTGCCATGAATTAACAAATTTATCTTGGGACGATTCGTCATAACCTTCATGATAAAGAAAAGATTCTAATTGATTGAAAAGGTTTCTCACAAGCACGGCAGTCTTCATCCTGTCTTTTTGATAATTTACGACATGGTGATAGGGTAGATGGGTATGAAAAATGACCGGGCTATTTGGGGTTGTTGGAGCACTCTTTCCCAACGGTGTTCTCCAGTCAAGAGGGGTGTTGAGAAGTACATTAGAGGTTAAAACAGAGCCGTTGTAATAATACTCGCCTGTCCCTCCTTGAGCTAAATCCCAAGCTATATTCAGCATAATAATAGAATAGTTATAGCCCGATCTCGGAAGTGTGGCAAAAAGTCTTTTGTGCCCATATGCTGTAAAATAAAATCTGATACATTCAAATTTTTCGTTGACGCTGATGTGCGGATTCAAGAATAACCTTGTAACTGATTGAGCGGTGTTTAAAAATGGAATCTTTCTCAAGCGACTGTAAACCAATTTCCTTTTCCAATCAGTCAGATCGACACCTCTAACATACTTTCATGTAATCTTCCTGAAAAATATTTATATCAGTGGCATTGTGGCTGCATAGATTTAAATCTTACCTTTCCTTTTTTGAGAGGTAAACATAGAAGAATCGGGAAACGTGGTATTAGATGGAAAATCGATCTGAACATGATGCTATACCCCCCTTAAAAAAAGTGCTAAAGGGCGCTGGGCTATTCTTATTAGGAACGTTCCTTTCCAGATTTATCACCTATTTTACTAGGATTTTTATTGCAAGGTATTTTGGTCCGGAGGAGTATGGGCTCTTTTCACTGGGGCTGGCGGTGGTAGGTTTTGCCGCTCCATTTGCTGCTCTTGGCCTTCCAATTGCCATCAAAAGATATGTTCCCTACTACAGAGCCAAAATGGAAGAAGCACGCGTTAAAGGCGTGATGCTCTTTTCCTTTCTTGCTGTGGCCTTGGCTTCAGCTATAACTGGTGGAGTTCTGTTTCTGTTGTCTTCGCAAATGGCGACCACAGTTTTCCACAACCCTGAGCTTAAAGATGTTTTCAAGGTGTTTGCGATGTCCATTCCTTTTGCATCTCTTTCAAGCCTTTTGGCCTCTTCATTCGAAGGGTTTCAGGACATTAAATATAGAGTATATACGGAGAGAATTTTATCAAATGTTTTTAAACTGGTCTTTATTATTCTCTTTGGCGTTCTTGGCTATGGATTGCTGGGTATCGCCTTTGCATATACCATAGCTACTGCTTTAACTTTTTCCAGTACAATTATCATAATGAAATTGTTGTCAGATAAGTTGGCACTGGAGAAGCT
>RFKT01000034.1 GCA_003694225.1 Candidatus Dadabacteria bacterium | reverse complement strand
TTATAGTATTGCATTTTCACTCAAAAGCGAGGGCTTTTAAGCCGTGTTAAAGTGTTTTTCAGGGTTAACTACTTAACCCATCTCGCAAATATATTAGGCGGAAGCCCCTTTTCACGCTTTAATTCTACGAGGAGCCTTTTTGCTAACCTCTCATTTTCCTCGGGGCCTACTAATACTCGATAGTAGGTGGCCCCCCTTACCTTTGCATATTGAACAATCGCTCTATACCCGGATCTCTTTAGTTTTTCAGCTAATGACGCGGCATTTTGTGCTGAACCAACGGTTTTTATCTGTACATACCAACCCTTTCTCAAATGACTCTTGAGGTATTTAGATAAGGTAGTTACTTTCTTCGCATTGAGTCGATTTTGCTCAGCGGTATGGCGTGCCTTTTTAAGAGACAGTTTATTTTGAACAGGATGTGCCTTCTTTTTTAGGGGGTGTTTGACTTTCTCAGTCAGGGCAGACGAGTTTTGATCATCTTTTATAGATTGTGGCACTGATTTAGCCGCAGATGGCGGCGATGAATGAGATAGGTTTTTTGTAGCTTCTACTGGGTTGGTAGAACGCCTTTCTCGATGATCAAGTGTGTTTTCCCTATGAGAAACATCTGCTGTATCTTCTTTTTCTTGTTTGCTTAAAGCAGTCTTTTTGCTTTCAATATCTCCTAAGGTTAGGCCTTCCCCTTTTATGGCATCCTCTGCGCGATCTTCATTTGGTTTGCCAGAGAGGAGCTCAGCTATTGTCTTGGAACTTTCTTTTGTGGCTTTTGGAGTAGTATCACGCATACCGCTTTCAGCGTCTAAGCTCGTGGGTTCGATAGTCTCAATCTTAACGCCTTCAACTTTTGTTTCCGGTTCGGTTGGTATAGTTTTGTAATCTATAGTGCCGTCAGTATCTTTTCCCAAAGACGCATAAAGTTTCTCAGTTATCCTATTCATCTTAGCTTCATTTACATCATCTGTGTTGGTTATTGGCAGCCTTACCTGCTGTGAGGCTGACATCCTCTGCGCCATTTCGAACCCTGCTTTATTCCCGGATAAAAGCCCAAGATAGAATGCCGCGCACATTGAACCTAGTACTACAGCAAGAAAAATAGCAGCTTGAACAGGCCCCAACCGTATAGACCACTTCTGCTTTGTTATCCGATCTGCCAACTCAAGTGCTCCTATAATTTAACCTATTTATATTATGTTCTCTTAATTCTCTATCATCAAGGGCAAATAATGGTTTTAAGATAGAAAAAGAATCAATGGCGGTTTTGATAGCTCGCAACTCTTTGCCGTCAGCAGCCTTGTTTGCAAGCCTTGCCCGAAGGTCTGGAGTATTAAAGAAGGAATTGAAGGCATCCAAGCTTTCCCTAATTCTTGAGAGAAATTGGATTATATGCCCTCTGTCTATAGCTAGAGACATCTGAGCTTTTATATATTTAAGCCTCACCAAAAGATCCCTTAGATCTTCATCAGGCTCGAGTTTGTCTGTGTAAACGGAGGCGAGTTTGCACTGGAACGATTTAACCCTTTCCAATGTTACGGCTAGATACCAAGGCAGGTTGTCCCTTGAACCTGCATATGCCATCCCGAGATCGAGATCTACCAAGTTTATAGGGGTGCTTAAATAGTACATCATGTGCAACAGTTGGGTCGGGTTGAGAGATGCTAAATCTGGCAAATAGCACACGGGGGAGGCGCTCTTAATCCATTCTTCCTTAGGAAATCTGACTAAGATAGGGGTTGATGATGCTATAGATTTATATTTCGAACTGTCCCATATAGCTTTGCTACTCCATATAAAGATTATATCAGCCTTGCAGCTTTTAGCCAGCGATTCTATAAGTTCTTTATCGATTGTGCTCTGTCTATTATCTGATGTAGAGATGATTTCGTAGTAAATGTTCGGATCGAAAAAATGACCTTTAGGTAAAGGGGCTATTGGCATTTTCCCGCAATATGCTGAAACATTATCTGCAAAACTATTTGCAAGGAATAGATGAAGAGAAAAAAGGCTTGCTATCCTCATCCGTTGCAGTCTCGTTAGGGCACTATCTAAGTTTAAGCATATTACTATAGTTTTGGATATCGGTGGTGGGTCTTCACATATATAAAGCCCGCCGTCACTGGGGGAGTGCTTAAAATTAATGTAACCCTTATGTTGCAAGAAGTTGCCACAGTGGCTTTTAAGACCGTCGAGGAGCTTTTCAGCTATGGTTTCAGGAGGAATGTGCAGGTATTGTGCAAGCTTATATGCGTAATCAGAGCCGATATCTCCATAGTTGAGATCGGAAAGTGGATAAGCGAAAGGACTAATAGGCAAATGCCCATAGATGGCCTCTGCTCGCTCTTTTAGTTTGGCGCTAAAATTTGCAAGGAAGCTCATATGACATATCTATTATCTTTTTTATCCGTTTCTTGCTTATCCCGGCTTTTTTGAGCCTGGCTTCTGTCTCTTGTTGGCTACCGATCTTTGCAAAAAGGGCAAACAGCCTTTCATATCTTTCTTCTAGAAGGTTGGATTCACCTATAACCCACTCTAATGCTGTCTGTGATATAGGTTCTGAGCATGGGTCGAAGTAGCCAATCCGACTTAACAGGGAATGGTTAGTCATTAATGAAAGTATCTCTTTTGCGCATGGATCGTCGAGAGCTTTGTATAGCTCCCTGTCAATTCTTTGGTATGATACATAATCAATAGCCCCATCTTGTAATGCCTTTTGAAGGAGCTCTTCTGTCCTTTTACCGATTAAGCCCCCTATTCTGATCGCATATCTGCAAGCCCTAAGCATACGGGTTGGATCATCAATAAAACTTTTGCTGTGAATGACTTCGATCTTTTTTGCTTTTAGATCTTCTTTCCCTCCATATGGATCTAAAACCAGATTAGAAAATGAATTTCCTCGCGGATCAAGCAGATTTGCCAGCGAAATTGCCATAGCATTTACTGTGAAATCTCTCCTTAGAAGATCGTGATTGATATCCGACAATTTCACCTCCGGCAACGAGCCCGGAGAAGGATAGTATTCTTCTCTTGTGGAAGCAAAATCAATCTCCGTGATGCCTCCATTTAAGG
>RFKT01000033.1 GCA_003694225.1 Candidatus Dadabacteria bacterium | reverse complement strand
TATGCCTTTTATCCACCTCCAAACCCTGTAAAATTCTACACATCATCTGTCCCAAAACCCAAAAAAACCCAAAATAAACCCATCAGACACCCCAAAAAAAGTGTTACATTTTAGTTGGCGCAGTACGGGCGGCGGTGAGTTGGCTAAAGGCCATAGTACTTGGAATAACCCAAAAGTTTTCTATAAAGAACCCCGGTCTCTGGACTTTGGAATCGGTTATCTGAAGTCGGTATAGACAGAGTACCGAGACCCGAGGACCGAGGACCGGGCATGGGAGATTTGGAAATGAGTTGGCTAAAGGCGAGAGTATCCGGGTTTACCCAAAAGTTTTCGCACAAGAACTCTGTTCTTCGTGATCGGTATTCGGTAAACCGAAGTCGATTAAAATAGAGTATCGATGTCTGTTACCAGAGTACCGAGTACAGGGTATTGGAAATGGGAAATTGATATGGCTAAAGGCGAGAGCACCCGGATTAAAGCAAAAATTTGCGCAATGCACCAACTTGGCTTTTTGCGGTATGCTGACGCTCCAGCTTGCGCTCCATAAACAGTGAGTGAGGACTTCAAATGAGCACGATAAGCCTTATTTTGCGATAAAAATGCTTTACCTACTGATAAATATGCTTACTCAGAGAGCTTTTCATATAATTGAGCATATTCTATATCTAATGCATCGTAACGCCTTTTCTGTTCTACATATTGAGCATTTATAGCCTCTATCTGCGTTAATAGCTCTTCTATCTTGCTCTCTGTTTGTATTAGCTGGCTTTTCATGGCTTCAATCTGCTCCTGCACTACCGCTGAGAATTCTAATTCTCCGATCAGCTCTTCTAGGTTTGAAACCGTCTCTTGAATCTTTGCCTTTAGCTCTTCATTTTTTCTGCGAAGCTCCTCTTCCTTCTGCCTTAATGCCTCTTTCTCCTCCTCAATCTCAAGATTGCTGGTCTCAAGCTCTCTCTCTAATTCCTCAAGCTCTCGTAGTCTAGTTTCGACGGTTTCGAGCTCCTTTTGAGATACAGCCAATTTCTCCTCTAATTCTTTTTTTTGTATGTTTATCTCATTCAATCGTTTTATTGAGTCAATAATTTCGTTAATCGGCACAAGTTTGCTCTCTATGTCTCTGAACTCTGCTAATAATGCCTCTTTGTCTTTAATCTCCGAGTTGATATGTTCTACGGCGCCACTTGCCGTAGAGAGCTTTTTCTCTACCACTAACCACAGAAATACTGAGAATCCCACAGCCAAACCAAGCGCTGTAAGTAGAAATATAGCCTCATACATAGAGCATCTTCCCCCTTGGATATGATACCATCCGCGATGCGCATTTAGCATGTGTACTATTCATTCTTCTCCCTTTCCTCCTCACTACTACCTTCCACGTTACTATTCTCCTTCTCTTCCTCCTGTTTATGATCGCCCTGTTCCTCTCCCTTCTTTTCCTCAGATCCAGCTTCTTCAAGGGCGCCCTCCTGCGATTGTTCTGCATGAACAGCCGCTCCCTCATCAGTAGCTTGTACACCTTCTTCTTGTGCATCAGATACATTTTCGTCTTCGACCCCTTGTTGTTGATCCTCTTCTTGAGGTGTATTCTCTGCTCCTTCCTCTGATTCCTTCTCAGGCTCTTCGCTTAGTTCCTTGTCAGCCCCCAATGTTTCCTCTTTAGTTTGAAGCTCTGATAAGAGTGCCTCTAAGTTCTCTACAGACCATCTTGGATCCTCTGGATCAAATCGTTCATTTATGCGTTCTTTCATCTCCTCAAGCAGTTTAGTTAGTTTTTCATCTCTTGTGTATTTACCGGTAGCTTCTACATCACTTGAAATAGAGGACATGAGAGAACGAATTTTTATTGTTATGCCAATGCCAACCCCTAATATTACAAAGAACATGGCTAAGAAATGCGCTGTTGGAAAGGATTTTTCCTGTTTTTTAGGAAACTCCTCATGACGTTCCTTCTTTTCTAGTTCAATCACATTGCTTCTAACGGTTATTGTCCCCTTGCTGGTTATTCCTCTGAGTGTGGCATAGATCAGATATCTTCCATCATAGGGTAGGAGGCGAACGGGTATCTTTATCTCTCTTTTCTTTATCGATTTTATAGGGATATTTACAAGCGGCTCTGTTTCATGTTTTGCTGTCAACACAAGCTCCTTCTTCTTTAATGATAAGGCTTCCCTCTCAAGGGCTATTATTATAGCAGATGGCTCTTTATTCTCTGAATGCTCGCTCTCATGACCATGTCCCTTATCGTGATGCGCGCCAGCTTCTAATTTGTCCTCACCTCTTTCCAGTTTTAAGGTCAATAGGCGAGGTTTTACTCTTATGGTGTCGCTGGCTTCCTTTTTAAACCCCGGACCGATAGCTGTAACATCTAACCTATAGGTGCCCTGATCCTTTATTACTATTTCAGCAGAAAACACACCATCACCCGCTCTTCGATCCCCGTGTAGTCCATTATCATTCAATTCACCACGAAGAATGGGCTCAGAGATCTTATCGAGGGGGGTTATAGTAAAACCGATATCAATGGTTTTCGTAAAAAAAGACAAAGCTACCGGCTTTTTGCCCTCGTAGAACTGAGCTGAAAGCAAGGCAGGCTCCTCCTCGGTTAGATACTTCTTATCCCTACTTATAACTATCCTAAGATCTGTTAACACTATTGCGAAAGAATCCTCTCTTAGCAAACCCTCTACTCTCCATACTCCCGCTTCGGGATCAATTATGGTTATAATGTCATATCCGTTCTTCTCTAGCCAATGAACATTATCAAAATCACTAACTCTTTCAACCTTAACACCACTTGGCGAGATCAGATAAGGGGATTGACTGCTCTCTTTTTTAATGTAAAACACGGCTTCTCGCGTCCCATCTTCTATGGAGAAGTCTTTGCCAAAGGTCTCTCCGTGTACCCCTTCTTCAGTAAGAGGCGAGGTTATTGACTGGAAGATCTTATTGAAAGCATCGGTAAAATCCGCAGGATTTGCCACATAAACAGACATGCCGCCAGTATCCTTTGCTATGTCTTCTAACAATCGTTTGTCGGCATATTTTCCGAAGGCAATGGTATACACCGAGATGCCGCTTGCAGTATAAGCTGGAAGCTCCTCTGCAAATAGCCTGCTTGTATGGCTTTCCGGAGTGCCTAGCCTCGGATGTGGTTCCATCTTTCCGTCAGAGAGAAGTATAACGACCTGCTTGGCATTACTGCGCCTATCACTTGCTAGAATGCTTCTAGCTAGACGAAGGCCGGAGAGTATATCTGTGTATTCTCCTGAATCACCGACAGCCTCCAGATCTCTTCGTATAGCATCAAGGTCTCTACGGGAAAAGGAACGGAGGTCTCTTAATATGCGGGTAGATTCTGCAAAATCTATAATAGCAACGCGATCACCACTTCTCAGTCGCTTTATAAATTCAAATGCCGCCTTTATTCTTAATTTGTCAGGATCTGTCAAACGGGTACTGCCAGAGGCGTCGATAACCATAACTACGTCTAAGGGCTTGCGCGGCAAGACATCTTCCAACAGATTTTCAGCTAAAGCTCCCCTGAGCGCCATTAATGAAAGGGTGAGCCAAAAAAAAACATAGGTAAATAATCTTATTGATCTATATAAATACCTTGCAAAAAATAACATATGAAACCACTTTCTCATTAAAGTTACAGGTATTTAAC
>RFKT01000256.1 GCA_003694225.1 Candidatus Dadabacteria bacterium | reverse complement strand
TTTAAGGGAGTCTTAAGAAGGAGAGTTGCTGTATAAAACCTCTTATGGGAACGGATCTCCCCTCCAATCTCTTTGGCAACGGATGATGCGAGATCTATAGCATTGCCCTCAACAGCAAAGTCATAATCTGTAGGTTGATTGCCGAGCAAAATATCCCTTACTGCTCCTCCAACTAACCATGGACTTATCCCTTGAGAGCTGGCGCATCTTTCAACTGATTGAAAGAGTTGTAGCAGGTCTCCACTAATGCTTTTCATATGTTACCTTTAAAAAATACTTTTCAATGCCCTTTACAATTTCCTTTGCAATATCCATACGAAAATTTTCTTGAGAAAGCCTTTCTTCGTCTTTAGGGTTGTTTATGAAGTATAATTCAAGGAGGATACAAGGCATATGCGCCCCTACTAGGAGATAAAAGGGGGCTTTTTTTATCCCCAAATCCTTCTGACCTCCCCACTTTTGTGCCATACCCTTTACTAGTGTGGTATGTATTGTTTTTGCGAGCAGTATGGAATCGGGCAGTTTGGCTCTTTGGATTAGATCGCTTAGTATAAAGTTCAGATCTGGTGTTTTTTGGAGAAACAAACCAGCCTGGTTTTCAATGGCTGCAAGCCTCTGGCTTGCTTTGTCTTTTGTGTTGTCAAGATAATATGTCTCTATGCCCGTTGTTTTGCCCTTAGTTAAGGAGTTAACGTGGAGACTAAGGAATATGCTGGCTTCAAAATCGTTCGCAATATTTGCCCTCTCCACGAGTGGTACGAATACGTCTGAAGTTCTTGTCAATTTGACAGAAAAGTTATTCTGCTTCTCGGCCATTTTCTTTATCTTTAAAGCTATATCCAACACTACATCCTTTTCTAACAGCCCATACTTACCTCTGGCTCCTGTATCTTCCCCCCCATGCCCCGGATCTATTACAACTACCGGTACCTGGTGCAAATTGCCGTACTTTAGCTTTGCTTTGACTTCTGTTTGTCTCTCTTTTCTCTCGCCGTGCTGTTTTAGTTTAGCTAATGCAACAGGATACATGTCGCTATCAGGATATTCGTCAATGACTTTGCTGTAAGCCCTTTCTGCGAGCGTTTTGCTTCCATAGCCGTACAGATATGCATTTCCTAGCCTGATTAGAGCGTCGTCTGCCAGTTCGTGGTGCGGATGATCCCGATAAAGCCGGGTCAAAAGTGTAATGGCAGTGTTTAGCATTGTTTTATCACTTGTCGCTTTATAGATCTCTTCATATGCAATGACAGCATTGTAGAGCGCTTCCACAGAGTCTTTGTTCGATCCATGTTCAAAGTAGAAGCGCTCCAGCCGTTTAGCCAAATTAACCCACTCCTTTTCTTTGGAGATCCTTGGATCCGAGTTCTTCAAAGATAGGTACTCAGACTTCAGTTGATAGTAATCCGTGTCTTGTGCATGCAGATTGCATGCAAAGAGCAATAATATAGAGATGAACTGTGAGAATTGTTGTAAGTATTTCACAATAAATTATCCCTCAGTTTTGCAAGAAAACTAATTGCTTCAAGAGGGGTCATATTCATAGGGTCAACCTTTTGGATCTTTTCTTTTAGGAGCTTTAATTCGGTATAGTCTGCAGGGATACGGGGTGCTTGAAAATCTGATCTAAAGAATGATAGCTGCCTCGAATTGTTTTGCACAATGCCGTGCGGCCTTTTTAATTCACAATAAGATGCAATCAATTCTTCCGCTCGTGAGATTATTTCTTGGGGCAGACCCGCAAGCTTGGCAACTTCTACTCCGTATGATCTGTCAGCAGGAGTTTTGTTGACCTTATGGGTGAATATAATTTGGCCATCCCTATCAAGACATCCAACTGAAAGGTTTGAAACAAACGGGTATGAGGTTTCCAGCTCTGTCAGATCGTGAAAGTGCGTTGCAAAAAGGGTTCTGCAACTCAAGTGCTCAGCTATCCATTCAATGACCGATTGTGCTATGGCCAAGCCGTCTTCTGTTGCTGTGCCTCTTCCAAGCTCATCTATAAGGAGAAATGATCTGGGTGTAGCCTTTGCAAGGATGTGAGCGACTTCCTTCATTTCAACCATAAAAGTTGATTCTCCTTCTAGGAGGTTGTCAGATGCTCCGATGCGGGTAAAGATCTTGTCTACAATCCCGATCTCCGCGCTTTCGGCAGGGACGTAAGAGCCCATCTGAGCTAGTATGACTATGAGCGCATTTTGCCTTAAAAAGGTGGATTTGCCGCCCATATTTGGTCCTGTTAGCACAGAAATAATACCGTCGTCTGGCGTCATAACGAGGGAGTTAGGAACAAATTCAGAGCCCATAGAAGAGGCTATAACTGGATGGTAGCCGTTTTTGATATTGAGGGTATTACTATCAGTGATCCTAGGCTTTACCCATCCTTTTCTGCACGAGCATTCCGCAAGGCTTACGGTGAGATCCAAGAGAGATAGGCGATTTCCTATCGAACGAAGACTTGATGCAAATGGAAGTATAGATTCCTTGAGTTGGGTAAAGAGATCTTTCTCAAGATCTATCCTACGGCTTTCCGCTCCAAGTACCTCATCTTCTCTCTCCTTAAGTTCCCTTGTAAAGAATCTCTCGGCATTCGCCATGGTCTGTTTTCTAATGTAGTCTTGAGGCACTTTGGCAAGGTTTGCTTTGCTTACCTCTATAAAATATCCAAACACAGAATTGTATTTAACTTTAAGAGACGCAATACCTGTACGGTTTCTTTCCGCAGTTTCATAGCTTGCAAACCACCCTTTGCCTTCTCTGCCAATTTTGCGAAGCCGGTCTAGCTCAGCATTGTACCCCTCTCTAAAAATGCTTCCATCTGAAAGGGAATAGGGTGGAGTATCTACTAGCGAGGATGAGAGTAAATTAAGGCACTCTTGTGGTATGGAAAGACCTTCAGATATATCAATGAGCATTTGAGGAGGATTTTTACATGGCATATCAGTCAATCTTTCTTTAATTTTCAGCGCAGCTTTTAACCCGTCCCTTACCGATCCAAGCTCTGCTGGAGTTACGGCCTTAAGCTCGATGCGCGTAGCTATCCTTTCAAGATCTGGTAATTCCCTCAGTCTCTCTTGCAGTAACTCCCTTAGATCTTTGTTTTCAACTAAAAGCTCTACAAGGTTAAGCCTTTTTGCAATCTCTTCTTTTATAGCGAGGGGCTTTAGTATTGCCCTTCGCAAGAGCCTGCTTCCGCCCGCTGTGGAGGTAAAGTTAATCTCGCTAAAGAGTGTTCCAGTGGATGATAGATCCCTGCAGTTTTCAACCAGCTCTAGATG
>RFKT01000255.1 GCA_003694225.1 Candidatus Dadabacteria bacterium | reverse complement strand
GAGAAAGCAATTGAAGCAGCAGAACAAATTGTAAAAGCGGCAGAGAGGGCAAACAAAAGCTAACCTAAAAGGGGCGCCCTTTAGCGAGAACGGATCTTATTGGAGGCAAAATCTATTCAGGCGCCCCTAAAAGGTAGAAAACCTTACTTATACGGCCAAAGCCTTACACAACCTAGGACTGCTTAAACTTCGCGCTAAAGGTAAACACAACCTTGGTTGTATCCTCTGCAAAATTATCGGCGTTATAGTCCATATAGTGAAGGGATACGAAATAATCTTTGCCCAGATCTTTTATTAAAGCAGCATCCCACTCTGTTCCGTAATCTGTGCTTCCCTCATCAGAAGAAAAATCGTGGTAGATAACGGCGAGCTTTAATCCCATATCCTCAAATTTATAATTTAGACTTACATAAATATCCTGCAAGCCATCAGCGGGGGTTGACAGAAACTTATCAGCCCAACCGTTCCAAGCGTGAAGCGTTGCCAAAGGGGTAAAGAACCCAATAGCGCCATTATCACTTCCCAAAAGCTCATAAGTAGCCTTTAGAACAAAACCACCATACTTTATCCCCGGCTGAACAAAGTAGTAGTTGGTTGAAAAATCCAGAGGATTATCTCCATAATCAGTCTGATATGCATATGACAGATCATATAAAAAGCTAAGATCATCAGAGAACCCGTAGTCCCCGTTTAGTCTCGCTCCATAGGTTGCAGAGGAGAGAGACTCCACAGCGTCTTCTAAATCAAGAAGATAGGCAAAACCGGCAGCCTTCATATGCTCACATCCAGTGTATGCCAAGTGCACTATGTGTGCATTGGTGTGAATATCTCCTAAGGGATGCTCATGGCCCTGAATCCTATTTACATTCCCTACATATCCATAAATAAATTGGAGATTTTCTATAGATGAGTTTATAAGGGCGGCGCCATCAAATGTCTGGTTGTTCTGCCTCCATCCCACATCACCTATAAATCTTACATTGTCAAGAACGAGCCTAAAGCGTCCGCCCTGTATAACCGTATCGGCAAGACCGGTATAGGAAAGGAGAGCTTGATTTACCTCTGTCCCCTTTGGATCCACCACTGCGGGATACTGGGTTTTGCCGTTGGTAGAGCTGTTAAACTTCTCTGTGCCTAAGGGGTGTACATCTTCAAACTCAACCAATATATTAAAGTCGTTAAAATCTCCTGTCTTATAGCCGAGCCTGCTCCTTACGGTAAAGGCATTGGCATCCTTGTCAAAGCCGTCCTGATCTACAAACTCATAGCGGAATCTTAAGCTTGCATAGGCCTTGCCGGAACTAAATGCTCCTGCAACTCCTCCGTTATCTTCGCTGTAGGAAGCAGCAGAAATACCTAAAGATGCACAAAATAAGATACCTATAGCTAATTTGCCTGCTTTCATCTCTAACTCTCTCCAGTTGATTAAAAATTATCCCACTACGTTCAAACACAGAAAGGCGCCACATATGCGGCACGCCGCCAATATATCACCTACTCTCACAAAAAAGGCCTTATTTATATGGCAGAAATGAAAAGATATATGATCTAGATCATGATTAAATATCCCAAATACCCCCCAAAGGTGTTATAAGTTATCTCCCTTGCCGCAATTTGGCTTCTCCCTTTCTAAAATCCCAAGGAGAGACTATATCCTTTAAGCTCCATAATCCAAGTTTTTTCTCTTTAGCGCTGCTTTCTGCTAAAGAAAGATCTTTATCTTGTGATGCGTAACGCTTATACCATCTGCAAAGCCCCCTTTGGACCAACTCCCTGTTAATATATACTCCACCTTGTGCCAGCACTTTACCGACAACTCTTCCGTATATGTCTTTATCTACTACAACCAGCTTAACATACTGACCCGCAACAAGAGACGACGTCGCCTTTTTAGCGGCAGCACTATACGGCTGTCCCTTCTCAGGGCAATCAATTCCATAAAGCCTGACTCGCTTTACCTCTCCTCCATGCAGAAGCTCTATAGTATCCCCGTCAAGCACCCCTACGACCTTTCCGTTTATACTTTCTCCTAAGACTGTGCTAGAAACGCAAAGAGAAAATAAAGCTGCCAACAAAATTTTAAATTTCTCATTCATGCCGATAATATACACAAAAAATGCGGATTTTTACCAAATAATCTTCGGCTATTATAACATATTGAATTTTATCCGAAGTCGTGAGATTCTCTCTTTTCAGAGGATCTGCCCGGGTGGTGGAATTGGTAGACACACAGGACTTAAAATCCTGGGGCCTCACAAGGCCGTGCGGGTTCAAGTCCCGCCCTGGGCACATATCTCCATCCACAAAAGGCCTTCCACAGGCTCAAATGACGGTTAGAAATGAAGCACAAAGCCCCGAGAAACAGGACAGTAACTCTAAAAAAGAGAGAGATTAGTGCATATCAAAAGAGGCTGTTATCGCTTTCTAGCCCCGTCGATAAAACTCAAGTGTTAAACAAAACCATATGCCAAGATATCCTTGAAGCCGCTTCATTCCTTCCTGCTGGCTTTGTTGATCTTGCCTTTATCGATCCTCCATAT
>RFKT01000032.1 GCA_003694225.1 Candidatus Dadabacteria bacterium | reverse complement strand
GGATAATACCGTTGTATCACTACTTGCTAGCCAGCCTAGACTTAAATCTTGCAAAGATTTAAGCCGCCTTTTAGCTTCAGCAAACACAGTTTTTACTATCAGCGCTGTTTTGCCAGATCCAACAGGCCCCGTCACAACTGTCAACGGGGATAAGCTCAGGGAAAAATCCAGCCCCTCTAGGTTCTTAGCTAAAGCATTTAGTATCTCTATTGACCCCATAGAAAAGGATATCCCACAGAAGTTTAAATGTTATTATATTTGCAATCTTGACAAAAATCTATTTGCCCTTTATAGCACGGTAATGCTTATCAAATGTGGGTATTCTCGTGGGTAAAAGTAATATCAGCCTCTTTTGGGATTTTTTAAGGACTCGCAAAAAGTGGTGGCTTACTCCCATCATCGCCTTCATATTGATAATGGGCGCACTGGTAATATTGACTGAAGGATCTGCTATAGCACCTTTTATATATACCCTATTCTAGTTGTGCACCATATAAATGTAATACGGCCAAGGGACATTCCTAATTGAAGATATATGTATCACTCCTTTGCTATCAACCAGGAAAATCACCTGCTTTCCAGCATTTTTTACGATATTACAAATCTTGCTCCTCAAAGCTCCAAAAAGAAACCAGCTGTCTTCTAAAAAAGTAACACTGCGCATCTCTTGTTACTTATGGACCCAAGCCCTGTAAAGTTAATATTGAGGAGTTTACCTGCTAACGGCCTTAAACTCATGGTAGAGCCGCCGCATTTTCAGAGAGCACAACTACTCTTTCTTTAATGCATCTGAAAGAGCCTTTGCTAGCTCAGCCAATGAGCACGGCTTATTAATAAAGCCATCCGCACCCTGCTTTAAGAGATTCTTTGCTTCTCTATTTATCCCAAAACCAGAGGTAAGAAGAATTTTCACCGATGGCTTTAATTCCTTTATTTCAAGCGCGTACCTACTGATATCAAATCCTGTAATAGTAAGATCCAAAAGGACAAGATCAACCAGCTCTAGATGTTTCTTAAACACTGAATATGCATCATCCTTGCCGGCAGCACACAACACCTTGTATCCTAACGATGCAAGAATGGATTCCATAGAGGTACGCACAATCTCCTCATCATCAACAACCAAAACGGTTCCTTCTCCCTTCTCAACAGCTACCGACCTCTCTTGTTCATCACAGACAGCCTTTTGATCAAGAGATAGCGGAAAAAATATGTCAAACTGTGTGCCTTGCCCGGGCTCTGATCTAACTTCCAAAAAACCACCGTGATTCTGCACAATGCCGTATACCATCGCTAAACCCATGCCTGTGCCGCCTTTCTCATGCTTGGTGGTGTAAAACGGCTCAAAAATCCTATTTAAGTCTTTCTTAGCTATGCCACATCCGTTATCAACCACTGATACCTTTATATAATTGTCAGCTCGCTCCTCTACCTCAGGCATCTCCCCGCCACTGATAATATTAGTCCTAATCAGTATCTTCCCAGCATATTCATCATCCGAAGATTGAGTACACTTTTCCAATATAGCGTCTTTAGCATTTAACACTAAATTTAGGACTACCTGATACACCTGTGAAGAATCTCCCTCTATAACGCTCTTTGTAGCGTTGCACTCAGACTCTAAAACTATCTTCTGATCAAAAGAAGCGCCTGCCAACTTTATAACTTCACCAATCACACTATGGAGATCCAAAGAAGCGTGGACAGATTTGCCGCCTTTTGCAAAGCCAAGAAGCTTTCCTGTTAGCTCTTTAGCCCTGACAGCTCCATTATTAATAATCTGTGCAGCCCTATAGATCTCAGGATTCTCTTTGCCCTTTATCCTTATTAGCTCTGCCTGAGCCATAATAGCAGT
The DNA here is from genome assembly GCA_003694225.1 of Candidatus Dadabacteria bacterium. Classification (GTDB taxonomy): domain Bacteria; phylum Bdellovibrionota_C; class UBA2361; order UBA2361; family J135; genus J135. Next base: position 8,218 of record RFKT01000032.1, on the reverse strand, counting down.
GAGCAAATTGTTGAAATCATGCGCTATACCCCCAGTAATCTCCCCAATGGTTTCAAGCCGCGCCTTCCTTTCAAGCTGCTGTTCCAGCTCTGTCATATCAGTTACATCGATTGCTGTAGCGATAACTCCGCATTCAGATGAAAATGATTTGCAATACAACTTGAATGTCCAGGAAAGTGTTTTCTCTTCACCATCTTTTGCAAGATAGATAGCCTTGATCTGAGCAATCTCTTTGGTGCGTTCCCGCAGCTCTTGCACTGCATTAGACACCGCATATCTTTCATCTTCACCCTGGAAAAATTCTAAGATCCCCTTATTATAAATATCATCTCCGAAGAGAGCCGCAGCTACTCCATTAAACCACACACACTTATAAGCAACGTCAAATTCTAAAATCACCTCCGGTATAGCACTTACAAGAGACCGATATCTCTCTTCACTCTTAATGAGAGCCCTTGTAGTCCGTTCTATCTCCAACTTTTGTCTATTGACACGATCTTCTAAAACCTTCTGATACCTCATCTTCTCAATAATGCTCTTCTCAAGCTCCTTCTGTCTTCTAGCAGACTCAAGCGCCTTCTTGGCGGTTTCAAGTAGCTCCACTCTCTTAAATGGTTTTTGAAGATAATCAAAAGCCCCTTCTCGAACACACTCAATTGCAGTACTAAGATCAGGCTGGCCGGTAAAAACTATTACAGGACAATTAGGAGAGTATTTCTTGACTGCAGAGAGAAGATCTAGACCGGTCTGTTTGCCGAGCATAATATCCGTTACAACAAGATCAACTCTATTTTTGAGGACTAAAGATAAGGCGGCATCATAGCTATCCGCTAAATCAACTGTATTGCCTTCCATTTCAAAGAAAGAGCGCAACGTGCTCTGTACCTGCCGCTCATCATCTACAACCAAAATGCGCGCCATACAACTCTCTACTCTTTAAAACCCCCCACCCTTGCAAGCGGTTATATTTTAACACCAAAGAGCTAAACTTATTCAAAAATCTTTTTAGATCTGGCAATTTTACGGAATTTACTTATTTTGAATATTCATTCTACTAGAGCTGTTTTTATTTGCGGATCTGTCGGCAAGATAGCTCCCCCAAGGTGAATCACTCACTTCTAACATCGCAAAATCACCTTGAAATACCACCTTGCCGCCCTTTTCTCCAGCTTCAGGTCCAAACTCAATCAGATAATCCGCCTCTGCAATAAGAGACAAGTCGTTTTCCACAACTATTACGCTGTTTCCGTGATAAACCAGAGTCTTAAGCGCTTCAACCAACCTTGAAATATCGATTCTATGCAGTCCAACAGTAGGCTCCTCCAGAATATAAACTGTATGCCCTCGTCTTCCCTTTGATATCTCCTTTGCAAGTCTGATCCTCTGAGCTTCTCCTCCTGAAAGAGTCGATGATCCCTGCCCGAGTTTGAGGTATCCCAACCCTAAGGCACACGCAAGATCCACAGCTCGCCTTATCCTTTTATGAGATGAGAAAAAGTCTCTTGCCTCATCAAATGTCATATTTAGTACATCACTAATGCTTAATCCCTTATACCTTACACCGGAAGCAAGTTTTGTGAATCTGCCTCCCAAGCACTGGGGACATGTGACAAAAGCTGACGGAAGAAAGCTCATCTCAAGCTTTTTCTCTCCAAGCCCGCCGCACTCACTGCACCTTCCCTTCCCAGCATTAAAAGAAAAATCCGAGCTTCTAAACCCAAGCTCCTTAGCTTCCGGAAGCTTTGCATAAACATCTCGGATCTCTCCCCAGATACCCAAATAAGATGCTGGCGTAGACCGACTATTTTTCCCTATAGGCTTTTGGGTTATATGGCAGACGCCATCAATGGAACAGGTTGACGTGATCGTTGCATTCTCCGTAGAGTAGCATCCGTCCTTCTGCTTTCCTTCAACTAGTGCCTTTGCAAGTATCCCCAACACAAACGAGCTCTTTCCAGCTCCTGACACTCCAATAACTGAAACAAAACGTTTAAGTGGAACTTTGATCTTAATATCCTTAATATTGTTGCAGCTCCCCCGCATAACTATTAGGGAATCACTATTGACCGATTGCTCAAGGGCTTTTTTGGGAGCGGCGAGATCTTTATTTAAAAGCAATTCCACTTCTTTGCGGTACTTCTTCTGTGATCCGCTAAATACAACAGTCCCTCCGTAGCTTCCGCCTCCGGGTCCCATTTCAATAATATAATCTCCCCTCAAGATCGTATCTAAATCGTGCTCTATCACAAATAGATGGTTTCCTAACTCCTTAAGCTTAGTTAGAAGCTTTAAGACCTTCATATTATCCAATGGATGGAGGCCTATAGAAGGCTCATCCAAAATATAAATTACCCCTGTTAAGGGAGAACCAAGAGCAGTGGATATTCTTACCCTTTGAAGCTCTCCCCGCGCCAACGTATCACAGTCCCGATCCAGAGATAGATACCCTAAGCCAAGCCTATCCAGAGCCTCAAGCCTAAACAACAGCTCTTTATTGATAATCTTTACTATCTCCTCCTTTCTTCCGTTAAAAGAAAGGCTCTTAAGAAACACTATAAGGTCCTCTATCTTTAACGATGCCAGATCATAAATGCTCTTTTCGGAGATTTTTACACTCAATCCTTTCTTTTTTAACCTAGCCCCGCCACAACTTTTGCACCTCTTTCCTCTTGCATCTATCCCCTTACCTCCACATCCTCTGCACGCGCCTCTGGATGAATGGAAGGAAAAATCTTCAGGATCCGGAGGTAAGTAACCGCGCCTACACACAGTACATGCCCGCTCAGTGCTATAGATCTCATCCTTACCTCCGATATCCACCACTATCCCATGCGGGCTCAAGGCTAGGGCTTGATCAACAGCCTCGTACATAACATCAACAGGCACTCTAGTTGGATTGCATTCAGCTACCACAAACTCTATGGTGTGGCTCTTATTCCTCTCCAATCCACTGATAAATTGAGCTGGGGTTCCATATCTTCCATCAACCCTTATAAGGCGGATCTCGCTTGCAAGCGCCCTCTCAATCACATCCTTATGAAACCCTTTTCGATTGGATATTATAGGAGCTAAGACCTTAACAGAGCCATTAAACCGCCTGCATAGCTCTTCGCTGATAGCCCGCGCAGAAAGCTTCTCCACCCTTGCTTCAGGGTGCTTCTGGCAATACTGAACCCCAATCTTAGCAAAAAGCAGCCTCAAAAAATTATAGCACTCAGAGAGGGTTCCAACTGTCGAAAGGCCTTTTGTGGCGTTGGTATACTGGCTGACAGCAACAGAAGGCGCTATACCGCTTATGCTGTCTATATCAGGTTGCTTTAAGGTCCCAATGTAGTGGCGCGCATACGGGGCTAACGCCTGAAGATATTCCCTCTGCGCTTCTGCATATACTATATCATAGGCCAAGGTGGATTTTCCGGATCCAGAGACCCCTGTAATGGATACTATGCGATTAAGCGGAAGAGTTATATCAACTCCTTTAAGGTTGTGTTCCCTTGCTCCTCTTATCTCTATCCTATCTACTCCTGAACCTTCCCTACGAACATTCTCTTTCCTCACAATACGACCACAGGATCCGCCTTTAGACAATTTATTGCAAAAATCCCTAAGGCTGTTAATAGTTGGCGTACTCATCATAGAGTGCGAGGACAATAATTCTCGCGGATTGCCCTCTATGATTATCCTGCCTCCGCCTTCTCCACCCTCAGGTCCAAGCTCTAGCATCCAGTCTGCACAATATATAAGGGGAAGATTATGCTCAACGCACACCACTGTATGGCCTCTATTAACAAGCTCCCGAAACAAACGAACCAAATTCATCACATCAAAAAAGTGCAAACCTGTAGTAGGTTCATCAAAGAGAAGAAGGGAGTTTTTCCTCCCTTTTTTCATCAGAAAAGATACAAGCTTAAGCCTCTGGGACTCGCCGCCCGAAAGCTCGCTTAACGGGTGTCCAAGCCTAATATATCCCAATCCAACAGCGGATAGCGTACGGCAAAGGGATGTGATCCTTTTATTATCAGCAAAAAACTCGGACGCCTCAGATACGCTCATATCCAGAATTTCGGCCACGGATCGACCTCTCAACCTTACACCAGACACCACATCTTTAAAGCGGGATCCAAGGCATGAGTCACACCTTATATAAACATCACTTAGAAACTGCATCTCCTCCTTAACAAACCCCGCTCCTTTACACTCCTCACACCGACCGCCCTTTAGATTAAAAGAGAAAGAGGACTTAGTGAGACCTTTTGCTACTGCTTCACTGCTTTCAGCCAAGAGATCTCTTACTTCTCCCCAAATTCCAGAGTAGGTTGCTATATTGCCCCTTGGATTTTTTGCAATAGGAGTTTGGTCTACAAGAACCACATCCTCAACTCTGTCACAACCATACAAAACGCTTTCTAGCCCTTTCCTCCATTTCTGGTATTCTCCGTACAGGACCTCCTCAAGAAGGGTGCTCTTCCCACTTCCGGAAACCCCAGTTATCACCACAAAACGGTTAAGGGGCAGATGACATCTAATACCCTTAAGGTTTCTATGATAAGCCCCTTCCACAGATATACATTTGGACGACCCTTTAAAATCTCCAAGCAACGTGTCTGGGATCTCCAGCTTTACACCTTTCCATCTATTCGCCTCGCCTTCATAGCATATCGCGCCGCCTTTTTCTCCGGCGCCAGGTCCAATCTCCACTATGTGATCTGCCTCGAAGATACAGTCTAAATCATGCTCTACTACCAAAACGGTATTGCCACGCCGCTGGAGCTTCCTTACAGCCTCAAGTAGGCGCAAAGTATCTCTCGGATGAAGCCCCACTGTTGGCTCATCGAGCACAAATTGAGATGAAACTACTCTACTTCCGAGAGCAGACGCCAAATTAACCCTTTGGGTTTCGCCTCCTGACAATGTAGATGCAGTCCTATTCAAAGAAAGGTATCCAAGCCCAACATCTACAAGGTATGAGAGAGTTGCTATAATATCGCTCCGCAATTCTTGAATTCTCCGGCTAAAGCATAAAGAATCTGGAAGCTCCGAAAACCACTTTAGGGCTTGCTCAGCAGGCATCTCCAATAGATCCGCTATTGCCATGCCATTTATACGGAAGTGATATACCTCTCTGTCAAAACGCTTTCCACAGCACTCAGGGCATGTAACCTCAGAGCGATATCTAGAGATAAATACTCTTACATGAGTTTTGTAGATCTTTTTCTCAAGAGATTTAAACCAATGGTTAATCCCTTTATACCCTTTCTCTTTAGCAAAAAAGATCTCTTCTCTGGCAGACAAGGGGAGATTATTCCAAGGTATATCTGTTGGTATGGAATGACTGGCGCAAAAATTTAAAAGAGATCTCATAAGCCTGCGCTTTGATGGGGAACTCCAGCACTGGACAGCTCCCTGCTCTATTGAAAGGCTGCCGTCAGGGACACATTTGTCAGGATCAATAATAAGAACCGATCCAAATCCCTTGCACCGCCTGCACGCCCCCAGTGGAGAATTAAAATTAAAGAGAGAAGGCCTTTTCTCCGGCAAATGAGTCTCCTGTAGAGGACATGAGTGCCTCTCCGTGAAATACCTTATATAGATGCCGTTATAAAAGCACCTTTTTTGATTTGCTTCTTTGCTCTCATAAGAAGCAAGCACCTTCAACCCCTTATTCCGATGCCTTTTGCCGCACTCTATAAGGCAACACGTTCCCTGTCCAAGATTGAAGGCGCGCTTTATCGACTCAATCCACTCTTTGGAAGAGCGTCCTTTAGAAGAAAACCGATCTATGACAAGATAAAACCAGCCCTCCGTTATATGGCCTGGCTTCATCTCTTCTATATAGATAGCTTTTCCACTGGTAAAATCAAAAAACCTTACCACTCCCTCCTGTCTTGCCTGCTCGAGCTTCCCTTTGAATGTTTCATCACTTTGCAGTGGAGCACACAACACAAATGTCCTATCCGGATTATGTCTGACTAAATCACCTACTATCCTCTCTACCCTGTCTGGAGACAGTGCGTCCAACTTAAAGCCGCATTTGGGGCAGTGTGGCTCCGAAACGTTTGCCCAAAAGACAGCAAGCTTTGCATTCAGTCCTGACATGGAACCCACAGTCGCCCTTGAAGACCTTACGCGTGTCCTCTGCTTAATTGCGACTGAGGGACGTATATTGCGAATCAGATCGGCGTCAGGCCTTTTAACCTTATCAAAGAATTGCCTTGTATAAGGTGAAAATGTCTCAACATACCTCCTGTAGCCTTCAGCGTGTATGGTATCAAACGCCAGCGATGATTTTCCAGCTCCGGAACGGCCGGTTATAACAGTAAGTGTGTCATGTGGAATTTGTATGGATATATTTTTAAGGTTATTCTCTCGCGCCCCGACAACTTCAATACAACTATTCCGACCCATATGATACAAACTAAACTGTCTTAAACCTTAAATCAAAGGCAAATTTTAGAGGCGCAGTGCCTTTGAGGAAGATTGTATGAAAAAATTACAAAGAACATAGTTTATTTACAGCAAGAAAGAAGAAACTACAATATAAATCTGGCAAGATCTGGATCTTCAACAAATCCATCCAAATGCTCTTTGACATATTGCTTATCTATCACAACATCCTTTCCCTTCATTTTATGTGCATCAAAAGAGATAGTCTCAAGCAACTTTTCCATAACGGTATACAACCTCCTTGCGCCAATGTTTTCCGCCTTTGAATTAACCTCAGCAGTAAGGGTTGCAAGCTCTTGTATAGCATCATCTGAAAATGAGAGCTTCACCCCTTCCGTGCCAAGAAGCGCAATATATTGCTTTGTGAGCGCGTTTTCCGGTTCAGTAAGTATTTTGGCAAAGTGTTCAGAGGTAAGGCTCTTCAATTCCACCCTGATGGGAAATCTTCCCTGAAACTCAGGCATTAAATCAGAGGGCTTTGATGCATGAAAGGCACCAGATGCAATAAAAAGGATATGATCAGTGCGAACTGAGCCATACTTAGTCCCAACAGTACACCCCTCTATAAGCGGCAGGAGATCCCTCTGTACACCTTCGCGAGAGACATCAGGTCCCTTCCCGTGGGTAGGCACAGCTATCTTGTCAATTTCATCAATAAACACTATGCCTGTCTGCTCGGCCCTCTTAAGCGCTATTTGAGCGACCCTATCGTGATCAATAAGATCCTCCTCAGCTTCTCTAGACAATATCTTCCTGGCCTCTTTAACCTTAACTTTTCTTCTCTCTTTTTGTCTTGGAATCATGTTAGAAAACATGTCCTTAATTTGCCCTTCAATTTCACTAAACCCAGCAGGTCCCAGTATCTGCATTGAAGTATGAACACTCTTTTCAATTTCAATCTCTACAATCCGCTCCTCAAGCCTTCCAGCTCTTAGCATCTCCCTTAGTTTTTCACGAGATCTCCTCATACTGTCATCAGCTTTAAGTTCTTCGCTCCCTTCATTCTCACTTTCCGAATCCAACAATGCAGTTGAAAGATCATCTCTTCTGGCAGAACTTGGCAGCAACACATCAAGAAGTCTTTCTTCTGCCATCTCTTCTGCCATTTTCCTGACCTTCTTGCGTTCTTCCTCCTTGACAATATGGACAGAGTGCTCAACAAGGTCTCTTATGATAGATTCTACATCTCGTCCAACATATCCTACCTCTGTAAACTTAGTAGCTTCCACCTTAACAAAAGGCGCTCGCACCAATTTTGCCAACCGCCTTGTTATCTCTGTTTTTCCAACACCTGTAGGTCCAATCAAAATTATGTTTTTAGGAGTTATTTCCTCCTTGATCGATCCTTCTACCTTGAGTCTCCGCCACCGGTTCCTTAGCGCCACAGCAACAGCCCTTTTGGCATCTTCCTGCGCTATAATGTACTTATCCAGCTCCCTTACTATCTCTTCAGGTGTGAGAGAGTCCTGTTCCAACAAATTCTCTCCGGTCTCCGTATTACCTGTAGCTGCGTTATCCATAGCTCAATGTTTCAATATGTATACTGTTATTAGTGTATGGGCATATCTCAGATGCAATTTGCAGAGAAGATCTTACTATTCCTTCCGCATCAAGATCTGGTTGCTTAGATCTTACAAGCGCCCTTGCGGCGGCAAGCGCAAAATTTCCGCCCGAGCCTATGGCCAGTATCTGGTCGTCAGGTTCAATTACATCACCCGTGCCTGAGAGAAGGTAAAGCCCCTCCCTGCTTCCAACAATCATTAAAGCCTCAAGC
>RFKT01000254.1 GCA_003694225.1 Candidatus Dadabacteria bacterium | reverse complement strand
TGTTTACCCTTTGGCATACCTTGTCTTTTAGCCTAAAAACTGTATCTCCGTAGACAATTTCATCTTCATCTCCAAGAGAAGATTTTGGGTTTAAAAAATCCTGCAGTTCTTTATTTAACGTTACAGTGCCTAAAGGTCCTTTGTTTGAAGGGGTAATGACAAGTATATCATCAGGATCTATCCCCCGTTTCTGTGAAATCTGGCCTCCTACAAGGGCTTTTACTACGTTAATAATCTCTTCAGGGGTGTTTTTAGGGATGAAATACGCATCTGCTGTAACGCCGCTTTGGGGTATAGGTATCTTCGGAAGTATCCCAGAGTTGACAGAGTGTGCTATGGAGGTGATTATTGAATTTTCATCTCTCCTGAATATCTGTGTAAGAGAGATAGATTTCACCTGCGCAACAGAGAGAATGTCAGTCAATACTGTGCCCGGACCTACTGAGGGAAGCTGATCCTTATCGCCTACCAATATCAGTGTAGTCTCCTCTGAGATGGCTGAGAAGAGGCTTGCCGCAAGGCTTATATCTATCATGGAGGACTCATCGACGATTATAAGATCGGCTATTAAGTGGTTGTTGGGGCCGTGTTTAAACTTTCTAGATACGGGATCGAATTTAAGAAGTCTGTGAATAGTATATGCGGGCATATCGCATAGCTGAGCCATCCTTTGCGCAGCTCTTCCCGTGGGAGCAGTAAGGAGGACCCTTAATCCCGCTGACCGATATGCGGAGCTTATGGCGCGAATGATAGTCGTTTTCCCACTTCCGGGGCCTCCTGTAATAACCACTAAAGGATATTGCGCAGCGGCGCAGACAGCATCCTTCTGATTTTGGGAAAGCCTAAGGGATAGTTGACTTTCCATATCTTTTATCGCTGCATCTATGGTTTCCGGGGGAATTTTAGGCTTAGAAAATTTTCGGCACCGGTTGGCTACAAATCTTCCAACATAATTTTCAGCTTTTGCGAGCTTTGGGAGGTATAGAGCGCCATCTTTATCGATTATTCCCCCTTCTTTTACAAGCTCTCTTATATAAGGCATGAGATCTATGTTTTCTATGTCGAGCAGCATTTGAGCCTTCTTTATGAGAGCGTCAAATGGAAGATAACAATGGCCGTCTGTTTCCGCAGATTTTTCTAAAGCGTAGATGCATCCCGCCTTAAGTCTCTTTGGGGAATCCATTTCAAGCCCAAGCTTCAATGCTATGGAATCCGCTGTCGCAAATCCTACGCCTTTTAAGTCTTTTGCAAGTCTATATGGATCCTGAGATACTATTTCTACTGTTTTTGCCCCATACAGCTTATATATCCTTCCTGCCAACAGTGGAGAGATATCATTTTCCAGTAAAAACCTTAGAGATTCCCTTTCTTCTGCTACTTTAATGAGCGCCTCGTGGAGCAAATTGGCCTTTTGTTTTCCAACCCCTGGGATCTTTGCCACTGCTTTGGGATCTTTCTCTATTGCCTCTAGCGCATTTTCTCCATACTTTGCAATAATTTTTTCAATAGTCTTTGGGCCTATGCCTTTTATCCTGCTGTTTTCAAGGTAGCTCTTTATTGCGTCCTTGGTGGTTGGCTTTATAGGTGTGAAGGAGTAAGCCCTAAACTGCCGGCCATATTTGCGGTGGTGTTCAAAGTGTCCCCTGATAATGCCCGGCAGCCCCCTTTTTATCCCCGGCACAGTTGCAGTGGCAGTGATAGAGGAGCCGTCAGATAGGTTAAACTTAAAAACAGTATATCCGTTATCTTCATTCCGATATATGACTTTTTCCACCTCTCCTCTAAGCACCTTTTCATCAACTGCTTGGGAGCTTTTTGAGAGCTGTTCCTGCGGTGTCTCCATGGGATATTATTCTTACAGAAATCCCCTCCGTCTACAACGGAAAGGGTAATTACCAGTAAAAATTTAGAAGAGCGCCTATGATGAAGAAGAGTTATTTCTAAACCCGTCCAAACTGAATATGCCCGGACCTGTAAATAGGGTTGATATTGCAGCACCAAGGAAAATTAAATTCTCGTTGAAAGGAATAGGAAAGTTAAAAGGGTCCGTACGAGTCACATCAATCCCAAAGATATAGAGATAGGAGCCCACAACCAGTATTACCAGCAACGAAGATAAAGTTGTCCAAAATCCACCGAGAAACAGAGCGCCCGCTACGACTTCAAAGTAAGGCAGAAGCGTTGCGTAGACTGTAGCCCAATTTTCAGGGAAGACCTGCGAAAGCTTTACTTGCTCTGTAAGCATAGCCAAATTATCAAACCTTCCCAATCCGCTCATTAGGAGGTACGCACCGAGGGTGATCCGAATAAAGACCGGGCCAAAAGTCGTTTTTCCTATAGGTTGATCCAGTTTCATAGCATTACAATATTAGCACTGTGCACATAAGGGCAAAAGACCCTATCTTAAGCAATCAGCTACTCGGCTTGCTAGATACCCTCTTTCTTTATAAGGTTTGTAGAGAAAAACGCGTAGTATATAAATACGGCTAGGGCTGGGTATAGGCAACAGCATAGTCGACTAATTGTTAGCCGCCATTTGGCCGTTTCCGCCGCTGTGGATATCTCTGCCGCTTCTGAGCAGAGCGGAAGCCCTCTGGACATATTGTGTTGGCACCATAAGTCGTATTACAGATGCCACATGAGGGGATTTGGATATCTCTACGTGATCTAACATGACAGGTATGCCGTTTCGCTCAAGCCTCTCACACATCCTGTCTACAGTAATATGATCTGTGTAGCTTGCAAGCACTACGAATCTATACATAGCTCTTATCCCCTAAGATAAAAGATCGCATTAACTTCCGGGCTATCTATAAACCGATTGTGAAAGATTAGCCAGAGAGAAAATGTAAATTCTTTTTC
>RFKT01000253.1 GCA_003694225.1 Candidatus Dadabacteria bacterium | reverse complement strand
TGACAGCATAGTATTGTTAGTATATACAGATCTATCTATATAACCCCCTGTTTTTATAGTCTTTTATCGCTGTTTTGCTGCCTCACGACGGAAAGTCAGGTAAAGGTGCGGGGCTACATTGCTTCACTTTGTGACATTGCTTCACTTCGATTAGGGGCAAAAAAGGCTGTATTTTAGAAGATCTAGACCTAATTTTGCGCTTTAACAAGGGATATTGCTTCATCAAGTGTATAAAGCTCTACCCCGCTCTCTCGCCTAAACTTAACCTCAATCTTATCTTCCTTCACTGTCTTTGAGCTAACTGTAAAGCGAATTGGAATCCCTATAAGATCGCAATCGCTGAATTTCTCTCCAGCGCGAAGATCCCTATCGTCAAATAAAACCTCTATGCCAGCTCCAGAAAGCGCTTCATAGACCGATTCTGCGTAATCACGTACTTTATCTTTTTCAAGATTTAACCCTATAAGGTGCACCTCATACGGAGCAACGGAAATAGGCCATACAATTCCCCTATCATCATGATTCTGCTCAACTATGGCCGCTGCTATCCTCGTCACACCTATCCCATAACATCCCATCACTATCAGCTGTTCCTTTCCCTTCTGATCAAGATAGGTAGCCTTCATAGCCTCACTATACTTCGTGCCAAGCTTAAAGATATGTCCCACCTCTATCCCTTTCTCTTCCCTGAGCTCATGATCGCATTTCGGGCAGAGATGCCCAGCTTCAGCAAGCTTAAAATCTCCAAATTCAGGATACGGAAGATCCCTTTCAAAGTTTACATTTATATTGTGGTAATCAGTCTTGTTTGCCCCACATTCAAAATTAACTCTCCCCTTTGTCCATTCATCAGCTATAATACGCACCTCATTCGGAAGCCCTATCGGGCCTGCATACCCAACTTCCGCTCCTGTAAGTTCCTTTATCTTCTCCGGAGAGGCAAGCCTAAGAGAGCCACAACCAAGATAATTCATAACCTTAACTTCATTTACCTCACAGTCTCCTCTCACCATTACAGCAACAACCTTATCATCAGCCTCATATAAAAGGGTCTTTGTTGTTTTCCAAACGGGTATATTCAAAAATTCAGCTAACTTCTCAACTCCTATAAGCCCTTTCCCATAGACCTCTTCCATCGGAAGCTCTTCTTTATCCTGCGGAAATACCCTTAACTTTGAGTCAGCCTTTTCCTGATTAGCCGCATACCCGCAATCAGGGCAGTGAATTATGGTATCTTCGCCAGTGTCTGCTAAAACCATAAACTCACAACTTTCCGCCCCGCCAATGGCGCCGGAATCCGCCTCCACCTCTCTATACTCAAATCCTATGCGGGAACAGATATTATTGTATGCCTTGCGCATCTTTTCATAAGAAGAGTCGAGCCCTTCTCTATCCCTATCAAAACTATAGGCATCCTTCATAATAAACTCCCTGGCTCTCAAAAGACCAAAACGGGGCCTGATCTCATCGCGGAATTTAGTTTGGATCTGATACAATATCTTTGGGAGATCCCTATATGAGCTAACTTCATTCCTGATAATATCGGTTATTATCTCTTCATGGGTTGGTCCAAGGCAAACTGTAGCCCCCCTCCTATCCTTAAATGAAAACATAATGCCATCTACCTTTGTATACCGCTCCCACCTGCCGGTCTCAATCCACAGCTCAGAAGGTTGTATAGCAGGCATTGTAAGCTCCTCAGCTCCCGCTCCATCCATCTCCTCCCTTATAATCTGGGAGATCTTCCTTAAAACCCTGTGAAGAAGGGGCATATACGTATACACTCCGGCAGAAACCTGCCGTATGTATCCCGCGCGCAACATAAGTATATGCGCCTGTGTTTGCGCGTCCTTTGGAGTTTCTTTTAAGGTTTTTCCCAGATGTATTGACTGTCTCATCTTTATTGTATCCTCGACTCAAAAAGCGCTATATCTTCAAAAGAAGAGATATTTATAGCCTTAAGTTTCCTGTTGATCTTTTTGTTAAGCCCTGTAAGCACACGCCCCGGCCCAAATTCAATAAACACTGCGTTTGGATACTCTCCTGAAAGCCTCTCAACAGTTTCATGCCACCTCACCCTTCCTGTAATCTGCTCAATGAGGTTTCTCCTAATCTCCTCAGGCTCATATTCTGCATCCGCAGTAACGTTTGCAAAAACAGGAAATGAACACCGACAAAACTCTGCCTTATGTATATCACCTTCCATAGCCTTACGGGCAGGTTCCATAAGGGAGCAGTGAAAAGGAGCGCTTACCTTGAGCTCTCGGATCTTGGCGCCCTCCATTAGAGCCTTAAAATTTTCGATCCCTCCAATATCACCCGCTACTATCACCTGCCCGGGGGCATTAATATTCGCAACTTCAGCAACTCCATTAGACACCTGAGCCAAAGCAGTCTCAACCTCTTCCAAGGGCTTGCCCAACACAGCCACCATTGTTCCCTCGCCCCGCGGCACCGCTTCCTGCATGTATCTCCCCCTTTTATGCACTATGGATACCGCGTCCTTAAAACTTAGCGCACTCGCCGCAACCAAAGCAGTATACTCCCCTAAGCTATGCCCCGCGGCTGCAAGAGGAGTTATTCCATATCTATCCATAAAGAGCTCATAATAGACATGGCTTACAGTAAGTATTGCCGGCTGACTGTTTTGAGTTGCTGTAAGTTCCTCCTCAGGGCCTTCAAAACAAAGCGTACTAAGTGAATATCCTAAAGATTCATCCGCCCTGCGAAAAATCTCCTTAGCCGCATCCGAATTTTCCCATGCGTTCTTTCCCATGCCAACATATTGAGATCCCTGTCCGGGAAAGAGGGCTATATACTTTAAATCCATTTTGCTATCTTCCTAGTAAAAAACAGTGCGTAATTTTCCCATGTGATATTAGGAAAATCTCGTAAAGAAATCTAGCCCTTAAATGGAATCCTTCCTTAAGCAACCCTCTTTTGCAGCCGATTATCCCATATAGGCTCTGTTCTCTGTTAAAGACAATAGGCGTGGGTAAAGAGAGTGTTTGCTGAAGATGGGGGTATAAACAAGCCGAAGGTCCTTGTTGTAGATGACAATGCCCTTCTTAGAAATGTCTTATGCACTCTGCTTTCTGAGGATAATTTCTCTGTAGAAACGGCATCCAATGGGCATGAAGCTCTGGATGTGCTTAGCAGGTGTGAAGTCGATCTCATACTGTGCGACAT
>RFKT01000031.1 GCA_003694225.1 Candidatus Dadabacteria bacterium | reverse complement strand
CCGGAAGCTGCCTCTTTAACTCATCACGGCACGAAATATAACCAGCATGAGGCCCCCCGTAACCAAACGGCAACCCAAACCGCTGAGTGGAACCAACTGCTATATCCGCTCCCATCTCTCCGGGCGGCTTTAAAAGGCAGAGGCCCAAAAGGTCTGCGCATACTATTAACAAGCCGCCAGCAGAGTGTATCTTATCAGCCAAACCGGAGAGATCTGCGATTGATCCAAAAAGATCCGGATACTGCATTATAACCGCAGCAACACCTTCTTCTATCTTCCCTTCCACATCTTTGGCTTCTACAAGCTCAACACCCAAGTTGCCAATCCGAGTACGCAAGACAGAGAGGGTCTGAGGAAACACTCCGCTTGAAACTAAAACCTTTCTTGCCTTTCCTTTGGAAATCCTAAGAGCCATCATGGCGGCTTCAGCGCACGCTGTGCCTTCATCAAGAAGGGAGGCATTTGCAACTGGAAGCGCTGTAAGATCTGACACCATTGTCTGAAACACCAACAGCGCTTCAAGCCTTCCCTGTGAAATCTCTGCCTGATAGGGGGTATATTGCGTATACCAGCACGGATTCTCCCATATGCACCGTTTTATAACCTCAGGCATTACAGTTTCATAATAGCCTAACCCAATAAATGAACGTTTAACCTTATTAGACAAAGAAAGCTTGCGAAGTTCAGCTAAAGCCTCTCTCTCCCGAGCTGGTTTTAAGCCCTCAAATGAATTGGGTTGAAGTATATCTTCCGGGACAGTGGCGGCTATCATCTCATCCAAGTGAGAGTACCCCACTTCTTTAAGCATACTCTCTAACTCAGCTTCATTCGGCCCTATATGCCTCCTATAAAAATCCACACCTTCCCCTTATCACACTATTAACACAAATACAGAGCGGCTTTGCTTCAAGGCAGATCCTTTAGGCTTCCTCTTCCACAAACTTAATGTACTCTTCAGCGCTCATAAGCTCTTCAAGCTCGGATGTATCTATATCTTCAAGCTTTACCAGCCAGCCATCTCCGTAAGGATCGCTATTGATTAGCTCCGGAGCATTTTCAAGCTCTTTATTCACCTCAGAAACCTTGCCAGAAATGGGACTATACACATCTGAAGCCGCTTTAGTAGATTCAACCACGCACACAGAATCTCCGGATACTATTTCAGTTCCTTCTTCTGGAAATTCGACAAAGACTATATCGCCAAGTTCGCCCTGCGCAAAATCTGTTATGCCGACAGTAGCCTCCTCACCTTCGACCCTTACCCACTCGTGATCCTTTGTGTATCTCAAGTCACTTGGCGCATCCATAGCTTACCCTCCAAAGATTAGTTTCTCTTATAAAACGGCCGCTTAACAACCTCACATTTAATCTTTTTACCTCTTACCTCTGCAAATATCTCTGTCCCAATCTTACTATAATTTACATCCAAAATTGCAAGACCTATTGGTGCATCCAAAAAAGGGGTCTTTGTGCCGCTAGTTACAAAGCCGATCTCCTCTCCCCCTTCTGCGTAAATCATACTGTTTTCCCTTACAATACCGGATGCCAAGACCTTAAATCCCACCAATTTTCTCTTTACTCCTTCTTCCTTTTGGCGCTTCAATATATCAGATCCCATAAAGTTGCCCTTGTCAATCTTTACAAAGATGCCTATCCCAGACTCAAGAGCAGTTATGTCATCTCTCAGCTCGTGGCCGTATAGAGGAAGCGCCGCCTCAAGCCTTAATGTATCCCTTGCACCAAGGCCGCACGGCTTAAGATCTGAATCCGCCTCCATTAACTTATCCCAAAGGTCCTTTGCGGCGCCGGCAGGAATAAACACCTCCACACCGTCCTCTCCGGTATACCCGGTTCGAGCTATTATAATCTTCTCTCCTCCGTACTCTCCGCTCATATGGTGGAAGTATTTAAGTTGTGAGTCTATATCAAGACAGAGCACGCTCTCTGCAATATTTACAGCCTTTGGCCCCTGAATAGCTATCTGGCCGAACTCATCGCTTCTATTTAAAAACTCAGCGTCAAACTTATTATGCGAAGAAAGCCAAGAGAAATCCTTCTCTATATTGGCGGCATTTACACAGAGCAGGTATCTTCCGGGAGACATCATATAGATTATAATATCATCCACCACTCCGCCCCGTTCGTTCGTTATAGCAGTATACTGGGCCTTGCCCGGAACAAGCTTCGATACGTCATTACATGTAAGGTAGTTTAACGCCCTATCAGCTTCAGATCCTACACACTCAATCTCTCCCATATGGCTTACATCAAAGATACCGCAGTGTTTCCTTACAGCCATATGCTCTTCAACAATAGAGCTATACCGCACAGGCATCTCCCACCCTGCAAAGGGAACGAGCCTTGCGCCGAGTTCTCTGTGAATCTCATATAGAGGAGTTCTCTTCAATCCCATATTATCCACCATCACCCCCGTTTTTAAGGCAATTTCTACGGTAATTTGAGAAGGTATTAAAAAGGAGCATAGCCACTGTCATAGGGCCTACGCCTCCAGGCACAGGGGTAATCGCCCCTGCCCTTTCTTTCGCCGCCTCAAAATCGACATCTCCAACCAATGCTCCGCTCTCAATCCGATTAATGCCTACATCTATAACTGTAGCTCCCTCTTTTATCCACTCCCCCTTTATCATAAACGGCCTTCCTACAGCGCTAACGACAATATCCGCCTCTGACACCCTATCGGGCAAATCCGCCGTTTTTGAATGAGCTATTGTTACTGTCGCGTTCCTTTCAAGGAGCATAAGCGCAACAGGTTTTCCAACAAGGGCTGATCTTCCTATTACAATCGACCTCTTCCCGGCAAGATCAGCCGCTTTAATCTCATCAATATCCTTTATCTCATCAAGCGGCGCCCCGCTATAGGCCAAATCCACCAATTTCATCACACCCATAGGGGTACACGGCCTAACCCCGTCCGCGCCAACCATAAGGCGGCCCTGATTTAAGGGGTGAAGGCCATCTGAATCCTTCTGAGGAGAGATGCAGCAGAGGAGCTCATCCGCACTTAAATGCTGAGGAAGAGGCAGTTGAAGCAGTATGCCGTCTATCTCGGATTTGGCATTGAGTTCCTCTATCTTGTCCCTTACCTCCCGTTGGGTAGCACTATCCGGAAGAGAGATCTGCTCGCTTGCCATCCCAACCGCCCTTGCCATCTTTTCCTTTGTAGCAACATAGCTTTTGGACGCTGGATTGTCTCCCACTAATATTACCCCCAACCCGGGCGGGCGATTTCCATCAGAAACAGCTTTGGCTATATGTTCTTTAATCTTACGCCTTAAAAGCTTTGCCAAAGCCTTTCCGTTTAGTATTAAAGCTCCTTGAGCCATAGCGGCCTTTTAATCACAGAAGAAATTACGGGGAGAATATAGTTTGGATAAGATTAGATGTAAACCTTTAGTAAATAAAGCGTAAAGCCGCAAAACCTCTTCTAACAGACTGTAAACACACAAAAAAACGAGTCTTCACTAAAAAACCTCAGGAATGCTACAAAATCTACTTTGACTGTAATAATATTAATACAGGTGGTGGAGTAAAGGGGGGTATCTCCAACAGAAAGGTATTAGATCTAGTGAAGCCTTTCTATATCCTTTTTCCCTGCTTCTTCCACAGAAAAACATATAAACTGATTTGAAGATTTTTCTATAGAGAGTGTGAAATGATAGGTGACATGTTCGAAAACAGAAAAGAGTCTGCTCAAGGAGGTCGTAAGGATGCCAAAGCAGAGGGTCCGGATCTAAAATCAGCAAGCTTTGGCCCGGATTTAAGGGTCGTTCGCCAAAGTTTTCCTATCCGTGAAATTTTAGCTTTTGTCACAAACAGAAACTTAGCCAGTACACGATCTCTAGGCTTTCCGGGAGAAAGTGTCGCTACGTTTCTTTCAGGGGGAAAAGTATCAGGATACAGCCTTAACCCAGAACAGGGGCAGTTTGCTCATTTGCGGGAGATGCTCTTTGAACAGTATCCACAACTTAGAAAAGTAAGACCCCTAGAACCTGCTTTGGATATAGCTCTTTCAGAAGCTTCCACGGAAAATGATAAGATCCGGATAGTCAATGAATGGGTTGACTTTGTCCGCTCTAAGCTTGGCCTGGATAAAACCATTGAAGTAACCGCACCCAAACACACTGATGAGGATATCACGGGATTTGTTGCAGAAGATTAAAAACTAAAAAGGATAGCTCGTTGACTTTCCCGGTTAGGGGCTATTCCCGCCTGAAAGCCTCCTATTAATCATCCTAATTATTCGCTACCTTATCACCCCCTTGCTGTGTAGCCTTCTTCTTCCTACGGACTTCTTTATGACTTTTTGTGCGGCTATTACCTATCTTTCCACCCGGAGCGCTTCCATTTACAGCTTTCACTCGCCTTCTCAGCACCGGAGAGTTGATAACAAGAGTAGTACTTGCACCGTTCCTTTCATAAGAAACCTCCACTCCGTTATCATCGATAATAAAATATTTTTTCATCACATCAATCATATCCTTGCGAAACTCCACCATCTCTTCATTGGTAAGCCCAGATCTATCCTGCACCAACACAAAGTGAAGCCTGCTCCTGGCGATAGAGCCACTGTGCTTGTTCCTAAATAAGCGAGATGTCAAAAATTCAAACACTTTGATACTCCCTTAGATTTCCCTAAAATCAGCTCCTTTAAGCTACACCCAATCTCCGAGTTAGCCTACCCCAAAAACTTTGCCCGTAAATATAATCAGTTAACGGCACAGGCTCCCCGCAAAGCCTACGGGCAATTCTCGAAAACGCTTTTCCCGCAGAAGATTTAGGATTATATACAACAGGCTCTCCGCAATTGGCGGCTATAACAACGCTCTCATCCTTCTCTATCACACCCAAAAGATCTATTCCCAATATATCCTGCACATCCTCAACAGAGAGCATATCGCCTCTCCTTACCATAGAAAAATCTATCCGGTTAATAACAAGCCTTGAATCAATGCCGCTTGCGGCAAGAAGTCCTATAACCCTATCGGCATCTCTAATAGAAGAGACCTCTGGGTTGGTCACAACTATCGCTTTATCAGCCGCCGCACACGCATTTTTAAAGCCCTGCTCAATGCCAGCGGGAGAGTCTATTAACACAAAATTAAACTCCCGCTTGTAGAGATCAATCACTTTCTTTATCTCCTCTTCACTCACTACATCCTTATCATCAGTTTGAGAAGCAGGCAGAAGGTATAGATTGTTGGATTTTTTTGATTTAACTATCGCCTGATTCGGCTTACAAACCCCCTTAGCCACATCAACCAGATTAAACACCACACGGTT
>RFKT01000252.1 GCA_003694225.1 Candidatus Dadabacteria bacterium | reverse complement strand
GGTGATATCTTGAAAAGATACGTCAAGTAGCTATAGTTTTGAGATCGAGAGATTTTCGTTGTAAATTTAAATTAGATGGAATCGTTACTACAAAGCATATACAGAACACACACTTTGTCCGAATTACGAGAAGCTGACGTCGGAAAAATTGTAAAACTCTCAGGATGGATAAGGAGAAAACGCGACCACGGTGGAATCCTCTTTGTTGACTTAGCAGACCACTACGGCATTACACAAGTCATATTTAGAGGCGAACTAAAAGAAGAAGCTCAGAAGATCCGCCTAGAATCTGTTATAAATGTAACCGGCACAGTAAAACTACGAAATGAAGAAAACATAAATAATAAAATCTCTACAGGCAAAATCGAGGTAGATGCTTCCAAATTTGAAGTACTCTCTCACGCTAAAACCCTACCTTTTAAGGTATCAGAAGAAGATACAAGCCCTGAACATATACGCCTAAAATACCGATTCTTAGAGCTTAGAAGAGAGAAACTCCACACCAATATGATGCTAAGAAGCCGTGTAATTAGAGCCGTAAGAGATATTATGCATGACATGGGTTTTGTAGAGTTCCAGACCCCAATACTTACAAGCAGCTCCCCAGAAGGCGCTAGGGATTTTATAGTGCCCTCTAGGGTGCATCCGGGGAAATTCTTTGCACTGCCGCAAGCCCCTCAAATATTTAAACAGCTCATAATGGCGTCAGGATTTGATCGTTATTTTCAAATCGCCCCATGCTTCAGAGATGAAGACCCTAGGGCAGACCGCTCGCCGGGAGAGTTTTACCAAATTGATATGGAACTCGCTTTTGTTGAACAAGAAGACGTATTAAAAGTCAATGAAGAGCTGTTTTATCGGCTCTTTACTACGGTTCAAACCGAGAAGAAGGTCACGCCACTTCCATTTCCAAGGCTACCCTACCATGTAGTTATGGAGCGTTATGGCACAGATAAGCCAGACCTTAGAAACCCTCTAGAGATAAGCAAAGTATCCCAAGCATTCCTAGAATCAGAGTTTAGAATTTTTAGTGCCGCCGCCAAAGATGCCCAACAAGAGATATATTGCATTCCAGTTGCAAATATACCACCACCGCCACGAAAATTTTTTGACGATCTTATAGATACCGTAAAAAAACACTTTGGGTTGGGTCTGTCTTATGTGATTTGCGAAGAACCAGATAGACCACTTAGAGGTGGAATTGCCAAATTCCTAACCGATAAAGAGACAACCTTTATAAAAGAGAAACTGGGTAGAAACCGCGGTGTTGTTTTTTTCGGAGCTGGTCTCCCAAAAAGTGTTTTGCCAATGCTGGGATGGCTTCGGGATCATTTAGGCCATGAATTTAATTTACTAAATGATGATAGTTTTAATTTTCTTTTTGTTGTAGATTTTCCGCTGTATGAAATGGATGAGCAAACAGGAAATATCGCTTTTACACACAATCCTTTTAGTATGCCTCAAGGCGGTATAGAAGCCCTAAACACAAAAGAGCCCCTCCAGATCCTAGCATCCCAATATGATCTCGTTTGTAATGGCTATGAGCTTGGAAGCGGCGGCATTAGAAGCCATACGCCGGAGCTCCTATACAAAGCATTTGAAATAGTAGGCTATCCAAAATCTACAGTAGATGATAAATTTGGAGCTATGATTAGGGCATTTGAGCTCGGCGCACCTCCCCATGGCGGTATCGCACATGGGGTTGATAGGGTAGTGATGTTGTTGGCTGGAGAAACAGCTATAAGAAATGTGATCCTTTTCCCTCTAGCGCAAACAGTAGAGGATCTAATGATGGGCGCCCCAAGTAAGCTCTCGCCAGAACAACTAGAAGAAGTACATATAAAGGTAGTTTTGCCAGATGGCGATGCAGATTGAGATGATAACAACCGATAGGCCGGGATGGTGGAACTGGTAGACACACAGGACTTAAAATCCTGTGGGGTAATAAACCCCGTGCGGGTTCGAGTCCCGCTCCCGGCAGATTTGAACTCAAAATAGCCTATGCCAGAGTCAAAAATGTAACAACAATAAGGGATATTATTTTTTGCCAGCATGTCAAAATAATAGCTCAGTGTGCATAGTTCTCAGCAAGCAATAGGCGCTTTCCGGTGAGCTGATTCAAAAGACTCCAGCAAAGTAATATCACTTGCTCTACCCCTAATAAGAGAATGATTAAAAGAGCGCCGAAGGCATACTGCGTATATAGATTGCGGGAAAGAAGATAACTTAACAGTTGAACACATCTTACCTAGATAATACTGAGAACCAGATACATCAGATAATAAAATCATAGTATACAAAAACAGCAACCCCTCTAAAGGAGCAAAAGACCTAATGAATGACATAGCTTAAATGACAAAGTGCCCAAAATTGCAGAGGGCAATTATCTTAATTTACGATATGTATTCCACGCGGAAGAATCCGCACTTGAAGTTTTCAGCAATAAATTATCAAATCACGTATACCTGCCGTCTAGCTTCATAGCAAGTGTACTGACTTAGGGGCACTCCATTTATAGCTTATTCAAAGATGCTTATAGAAGCGAATAACTTAAAATACAACCCCCGCCACAACGCCTAGAGAACATCAACTACACTGCAACAGCAGATCACAAAAACCTAGCGTTTCCTCTCTCGACCACCTAAGACAAAGTGCTTTAAAAGTAATCTCTCTTGAACTGCCAAAGCTTTTTTTAATTGTGCCAAATTAGATGGCACCACATGCCTTAATCCAAGATTTATATCATGCCTTAAAATCTGCTGAGCTCGCTCAAAATCAAATCCAAGTTCCCCTTCTTCACAGGTATCATTTAGCATCATACTACACCTCCTTTTCTGCGCTCTTCAAACGTAAAGCCCATTAACCTAACTATCCATGCTAACGCCCCACTTGTCAGTATACTCTATTATCAAACCTTAATCAACTAAGATAATACTACCATTATACTGAGTAATTGTGACCTTTATTAACCTTGATCAAACAAAAAATAATGCATATAATCCCTTAAGTTAACCAATATATTTAGGCACGTAGCTCAGTTGGTTAGAGCGCTTGCTTGACAGGCAAGAGGTCGGTGGTTCGACTCCACTCGTGCCTACCATTAGCGTAATGGATTAATAATATTCGCGAAACATTGCATTGACTTAACAAGATTGATGATGTACCATCACTATTTAACGATGTCTATAGTATTGGAGACTTAAACCATGCCGAAGATAAAAACAAATAGATCGGCAAAAAAAAAGTTTAAAGTTAGAGCCTCGGGCAGTGTAAAGCGGGCACAGGCCAACACAAGC
>RFKT01000251.1 GCA_003694225.1 Candidatus Dadabacteria bacterium | reverse complement strand
AGTCAAATTTCTTCTATCTTCTGGTTTTAGATATGAGATTAACTCTTGAAAGCTTTTGCTGCCTCTATCGTGAAAAAGTCCTGTCTCGGTGATCTCATAGGATGTAACTATTGCTGCTTCACGGAGGACAAGCTCTCTTCTTGCAGTAACTCTATCAGCGGCAAGCGCTTGAACGGCTCTTTCTAAGCTTCCTGTTTCCTGATATACCCCCAGCACTGATTTAGCTTCCGCATCAGCGCAGTACGTGCATCCTCCAGCCACTTCAGCATACCCCTAACGACATTATGCCTTATAGATCTGCGATATATTTACAGCGTATAACCGCCCTCTCCCTCCTTACCCCCGGGAGGAAAAGGTATAGATTCTGCAAGCGGGTCTTCTGGCTTAGAGAGCGGCTTAAAAACAGCACAGCCTTATTATAGAACAGCCTTCCCAGCCAATTTTAGGCCAGTGGCTTTGGCGTTCTAATGTACTCTCATCACAGCGGCGGGTCCGCGGCGGATTTTCACCGCCTTCCCCTGAACTTGCTTATTTGCTTTATGTATCATACGGAGTGGATAAGATCTACAGATTTAGCAGCAATAGGCAGATAGCGCTGAATAGCGCGGAGGGAAAAGCCTCTACTCTGCCGATTTTTGTGTGCTTTTCTTGTAATACTAAAACTCGTTTTGTAAACTGGCAGGGTTATAAGACAGGTAACGGCGGTATAAAATTGAATTTGGTTGAATGTAGCGCACTTCCACCTCACCTTAGAGACCTCAATCCTTCCCAGTTGGAAGCTGTAAGGCACTATACAGGGCCTATGCTTGTATTTGCTGGCGCTGGAAGCGGCAAGACTCGAGTTTTAACTCGGAGGGTAGCTTCTCTTGTGATCGACAGAAAGGTGAGTCCATCTAGGATTATGGCTGTAACCTTCACCAACAAAGCCGCTTCTGAGATGAGAGAGAGGCTGGAAAAACTTTTGGGGAAGAGGCGGGCAGAACAGCTCTGGATATCCACATTTCATTCAGCGTGTTTGAGGATTTTGCGGGCGCACTATAAAGAGCTTAAGTATAGGAGCAACTTTGTTATCTACGACCAAGATGACTCAATCTCCCTGATCCGAAGAATACTAAAGGATATGGGGGCATCTGATGCTACTAAAAGAACTGCGAGGTTATGCCTTGGCGCAATTGAGAGGGCTAAGAATGACAATATAGATGTTGATTCATTTAGCTACAATCCTTTGTTTTATAACTTTTCTATCGATCTAAGGGACGTCTATAAATTGTATCAGAAACAGCTCTTTGAAGCGAATGCTATGGATTTTGGAGATCTCCTTATGAAGACGGTAAGGCTTTTCTCTGAAAACCCATCCATTCTTGAGGCGTATCAGAGGCGTTTTCTTTTTATCTCGGTTGATGAGTTTCAGGATACAAACAGGGTGCAGTACATCTTTTTGAAGTTGCTTTCGGGCAAGACCCAGAACCTTTTTGTTGTGGGAGATGATGATCAGTCAATCTATGGGTTTCGCGGAGCGGATGTAGCTCATATAAAGAAATTTAAGGAGGATTACCCTTCCGCTCACATTGTTATGTTGGAACAAAACTATAGATCGACTCAGAATATTTTGGATGTGGCTAATTCCATAATAAAGGTTGGCAAAAAGGGTAATGTGAAAACCTTGTGGACGGAGAGAGAAGGAGGGGATCCGATCTTTACATATGTTGCGGAGGATGAAGAGGAAGAAGCCTCTTTTGTAGCGGACAAGATTAACGCTTTGGTTGGGGAGGGCAGATATAAGTATGGGGATTTTGCCGTCTTTTATAGGGTTAATGCGCAATCGAGGGCTATAGAGGAGGCTATGCTCAATGAAGGCATTCCGTATAGGATTTACGGAGGCGTGAGATTTTACGATAGAAAAGAAATAAAGGATATCATTGCCTATTTAAGGCTTATAGTGAATGAAAATGACGATCACGCCTTTTTAAGGGTGGTAAATACGCCCCCAAGGGGAGTGGGAAGTATAACAGTTGGAAGGCTGATAGAGGAAGGAAAAAAATGCGGAAGCTTGTTTCACTGCGCAAGGAAAGCTGAAAGGAGCGCAGGATTAAAGGCTTTTGTCTCTTTGATAGAGGAATTAAGGGAGTTCTCAAGGGATGCTGAGCTCGAAGCTATTGTACGTACTGTTATTGAAAAGAGCGGCTACGATGCGATGCTCAACTCCTCAAAAGATGAACAGTCTCAAAGCAGGCTTGAAAACCTGCAGGAGCTTGTCTTTGTGGCAATGAGCTATAGGGATGTCGGTAAGGAGGCCATTCAGGCTTTCTTGGATAATGTTACTCTTATCTCCGCTCAGGACAGGCACTCTTCTGAAGGTGGAGATAGCTCTAAAGGCCATGTTTCTCTTATGACTCTTCATGTTGCCAAGGGTCTGGAATTTCCAGTGGTATTTTTGACCGGATTTGAAAACGGCTTGCTTCCCCACATAAGATCTATAGAGGAGGGAAATTTTGAAGAGGAGAGAAGGCTCTGTTATGTGGGAGTGACAAGGGCAAAGGATATTTTATTTCTTACAAGAGCAGAGACCAGAGGATTGTTTTCATCTGGATTTTTTAGGGAGATAAGTCCTTTTGCCCTATCTATACCCGATGATAAATTGGAAGATCTTAGCGGAGACTTTAAAGGTTATGCCGCATAGCCATTTTCGGCTGTCAGCGGCAGAAGCAGAGAGCCTAAAAGGGGGGAGCTGATCTCTGATCACGATTCTCCTTATTTAAGCAAAATAGCCCCGCACCTTGACCTATGGAGCGCAGGCTTCTAGCCTGCATAGAGGGCTTCGGGTGGATAGGATGCCCCGCATTCTGCAATCAGCTATCAGCAGCAGCGAGCCGAAAGCGGGAAGCTGATCCGGTACATACTGGACACATAGGTGATAAAATATACCGGAGAGATGGGTAACACTTTTAGTGCTAATATTATCAGCGAATTACTTAATTAAATTGTTGATTTTAGGGAGTAATTATGCCGTGAAAAAGGAGTTGCTCCCCAAAGGCTATCTTTCTCCTAGCAGTTGGTTAATCGTTTAGGGGAAGCTCTATATCCAGCTCTTCAGCAAGAGCTTCTTTAAACCATTCTTTCTGCGCGGCTATAAGTTGATAGTTGTACTCGATATCCTCAAGGCTTATTCCTGAGGCTGAAAAGCTTGAGCTTAGCACTAAAAAGTGCCCAACTAGGCTTACCTTAATTCCTACAAGGCCGTCTGCTATTTCAAGAGCTGCCGCAAGTACGTCGTACACATCCCTTATTGGAACTGCCGCCACATTTACTCCCATATAAATGGTAGTCTCTGAATGGTTGTTAAGCCCCTCAATAAGTATCTCAAGCTCTTCTTCTTCCGATAGGGGCAGCATCCACCTTATATTTTCAACGCTTTTATCTTTCTGGCACTCTTCCGGAACGAAGCCTCTTTTTAAGATAAACTCCTCCATAAGCCGGACCGGATCCTTTCCCCCTGTAATCTTATGGATCTGAAGAGATGCAAACCGCTTAATCTTACTCATAGCCGGCAAGGTTACTATAGAGGAGTGAAAAGATCTATTTGAAAGTAATTTGAAAGTGCCTAGAAAATGGTGTTAAAGAGCAAAAAATCAAACGCTGTCACTGAAATTTTTTCTGTAAGAACAGTATGTTAGGGTCTTTAAGGGATTGTTTTGCTTCTGTCTAGGAAATTTCACTAAAGCCGGCTTGGCTCAAGGCCGATCGGGTAAGATGGAATGGATTCCCTCGTTGATCGCCAGGGAACGGCGGAGATAAAGAGGTGGGTTGTATAGAATAACAGAGAGGTTATTCATCGGTTTTTGCCGTTAACCCTGTCAAGGACGAGGAGCCTATGAAGATAGTAAGTTATTTAACTGCCACGCGCATTAAGAACTTTTCCACCAACCCCACAAAAACTTCAGTAAAAGAGGAGAGAGAGATTGAGACAGCCCCTAGGAAAGTTTCTCTGTCAAACTCTCTCCAGGAAGAAACGGTTATAAGGGAGAAGAAGGTAAAGAAGATAAAAGAGCTTGTCCAAAGCGGAAAATATAAGCCTGATAGCCGAGAGGTTGCTTCTGCCATCTTATTTGGGAGAGCAAAGGAGGGCTAAAAGCAGTAAATATCCCAAGCCTTTTTATCGGCATTAAAGAGAGAATCGCTTTACATAAGGCAGCTCTCCTTTTTCCATCTCCTCCTTAAAGGTTCTTATAAGTTCCTTTGTAACAGGCCCTACGGAGCCGCTTCCTATGGGATTTTTATCGATCTCTATTACAGGCACAAGCCAGTGTGAGGATTGAGTAAGAAAGGCCTCTTTAGCGGAGTTGAGTATATGGTCTAATGTATAATCTTTCTCTTCTATCTTATATGCGTCTTGGAATAGTTGGATTACAAAGTCTCTTGTTACCCCATTTAGTATCTTTGTTTTCGTTGTGTAAATAGTGTTGGAGCTATCCACCCAGAAAAAGTTGCTCCACGATCCCTCTCTTAGGATTCCATCTTTATCGATCAAAAAGGCTTCCTGTGCTCCTCTTTTGTACATTTCTTTTCTTGCTATGACAGATACAAGAGCAGAACAAGATTTAACAGACGGCATAAATCTCTCTCCCTTAAAAGAGATCGCCGATATACCCTTTTCCTGATCTAAGGTAAACTTTAGGGGCTCTGCCGTAACTATCAGTGATGATCCCATTGCAATAAGGCGTAGGCGAGCATGGGGGTTTTTGTCCCAGTCAACTGTTTGCAATATCTTCTTGATAGATGACTCTATATTGGAGACCTCAGGCGCAAAGCCAAGGAGCTCTGTTGCGCCCTCCATAAACCTATCAACATGTGCCCTGTATCCGTATATCCAGATGGCCTTCTCTTTTTGCCGGTAGTCTGCCCGCAAGGTATCAAAGACGCCGACTCCAAGGTGGGAAAACCACTCAGGAAGCCCTTCTTTGTCAAGCTCACCGTCTATAACTGCAACCCTTTCCATCTCACTCCTCGAAAAAGGACACCCACATCTTACCCCCTTGGAGGAAAAAGGACACCAAGATCCTCACTCTCTAATATCCTGAATTTACGGATAAAGTTTTGGGTGCCCTAGATTCTATGCAAATTAGGGGAGTTTCACTTATAATGTTGCAGTTGCGTTAAAAAACTAGCGGGATTGTTCTAGTCTGTATGGAAGCGTTTGAAAAAAATTCTATTTATCCGGTGGGTTTTATAGATAGTGGGATTGGGGGACTCTCAGTATTGCGGGAGCTTAAGGGGCTTCTTTCATCTGGATGTTATCTTTACCTTGCGGATTCTGCCCGTGCTCCTTATGGAACGAGGTCTCAAAATGACCTTTTTCAGGCGCTTATAGAGGGAGCTTTCTTCCTTAAAGGGCGTGGGGCACGGTCAATAGTTGTCGCTTGTAATTCACTTTCTATATTTTCATTTGATTCACTGGAGAAATCTCTCCGTATTCCCGTTATAGGCGCTGTTGTCCCATCAGTAAAAAGAGCTGCCGCTAAAGCTAAGAGTAAGGTTCTTGTGATGGGGACAGAGGCAACTATAAACAGCGCGATATATCAACGCAAAATATTGGAGCTTAGACCTGACTTAGAAGTTATTGGTGCACCTTGTGGAAAGCTCGTTGATCTAGTTGAAAGTGGAAGATGGGATGGAAAGGATGCCGTAAGCGAGGTGGCTAAAACTCTCCAACGGTATATTTGCGATGACATAGATACGGTAGTACTTGGCTGTACACATTTCTCTTTTTTAAGTGAGATGGTATATGAGATTTTTGAGGGCACCGCCTCCGTGCTTGATAGCAGTAAAGAAGTTGCTAAGGCTCTTTTGGATATGCTGAATGGATCCGTGATGAAAAAGTCAAGTGGAAGTATCTTTGTGACTGGCGATAAAAATGTATTTTTGAAAAAAGCGCGGCGTGTTCTGTCTAATGAGAATTTTGCCATCTCTGATTCTAAACATCTTTTAGGTGAAGTCCCTCTAGAGAATAGAATACAGCCTGTGCTTTTGGCGGCACCTTGAGAACATGGCTGCCTCCTTAAATCAGCGAAATTTGTGTGGTTGGAATGAGGAGTTTTCCTTTATAAAACCTAAATGTGGGATGATGGTCACAGTAATTGAACAATAGCCTTCTATGTGTAAGTATTGCTGTTAGATATGATTGCGGCATTGGCGAGAAAAATATTCGGCACTCGGAATGACAGGATCTTAAAGTCATTAAAGCCCTTAGTCTTTGCTGTAGGCGAACTGGAGCCGCGGTATAAATCCATGTCAGACGAAGAGCTTAGGAAGGAGACAGACAGGTTTAAGGAAGAAATATCTAAGGGCAGGACTTTGGATGATATTATGCCTGAAGCGTTTGCCTTGGTCAGGGAAGCTTCTGTACGCACTGTTGGCATGAGGCCATTTGACGTTCAGATCATAGGAGCGGCCGTTCTGCACAGCGGCAAGATTGCAGAGATGAAAACAGGTGAGGGCAAAACATTAGTGGCTGTTATGCCTGCATATCTCAATGCCCTTGAAGGAAAAGGTGTCCATATTGTTACTGTTAATGACTACTTGGCAAAGAGGGATGCCGAGTGGATGGGACGCATCTATAATTTTTTGGGGCTTTCTGTGGGAGTGATTGTTCCGGGTATGGATGAAGAAGAGAGGCAGAAGGCTTACAAATGCGATATTACATACGGCCAAAACAACGAGTTTGGATTTGACTATCTTAGAGACAATATGAAGTTTAGTCTGGATGAGAGAGTTCAGCGCGGCCACCACTATGCCATTGTTGATGAAGTTGACTCTATTTTGATTGATGAAGCAAGAACGCCGCTTATCATATCCGGACCGGCAGAGGATTCAACAGATCTCTATGAGAGGGTAAATCAAGTAGTACCAAGGCTTAAAAAAGATGTTGATTTTGAAATTGATGTAAAGACCAAAAACCCAACTCTTACCGAAGAAGGCATTGCCCATGTAGAAAGCCTCTTAGGGGTTGACAACCTATATGCCCCCAAGAATGCCGAATTAGTGCATCATGTAAACCAGTCGTTAAAAGCCCATTTTGCTATGGAGCGCGATGTTGACTACGTAGTGAGGGATGGGGAGGTAATAATAGTCGATGAGTTTACAGGACGTCTTATGCCGGGCCGCCGGTGGTCTGACGGATTGCATCAGGCTGTAGAAGCAAAGGAAGGAGTAAAGGTTGCCAGGGAAAATCAAACCTTGGCATCTATCACTTTTCAAAATTATTTTCGCATGTATGAAAAGCTTGCCGGCATGACAGGTACTGCGGATACAGAAGCGGTTGAATTTAAAAAGATTTACGATCTAGAAGTAGTCGTAGTGCCGACAAATAAACCCATGATCAGGGTTGATCACAGTGATTCTGTTTATCGCACTAAGAAAGAGAAGTTTAAGGCCGTTTGTGATGAGATAGAGGAACTGTATAGAAGAAAACAGCCGGTCCTTGTTGGGACTATCAGCATAGAGCAGAGCGAAAAGCTCTCAGAGATGCTAAAGCGGAGGGGGATACCACACAATGTGCTTAATGCCAAACACCATGAAAGGGAGGCCGAGATAGTTGCTCAAGCAGGAAGACTCGGAGCTGTGACCATATCAACAAATATGGCTGGTAGGGGAACAGATATTATGTTGGGAGGAAATCCGGAATTTTTAGCCTTAAAGGAGACAGGGACTAAAGATAAGAACGACCCTGAATATCAAAAGGCTTATCAGAAGTACAAAGAGATATGCGAAAAGGAAAAGGAAGAGGTTATACGCTTAGGCGGTCTTCATATAATTGGAACTGAAAGACACGAGTCGCGTCGGATAGATAACCAGCTTAGGGGGCGTTCTGGAAGACAGGGGGATCCAGGTTCTTCCCGGTTTTATGTCTCTTTGGAAGATGATCTGATGCTTAGGTTTGGCGGGGAGATGATGCAGAGAGTTATGTTAAAGGCTGGTATGGAGGAAGGTGAAGCCCTTGAGGGCAAGATAATAAGCAGGGCTATAGAGAAGGCCCAGAGAAGAGTAGAGGGGTTTAACTTTGATATCAGAAAGCACCTGCTGGAATATGACGATGTAATGAACAAGCAGAGAGAGGTAATTTATGCCCTTAGGACAGATGTGCTTTCCGGCCAGAATATAAGGGAGATGGTGCTTGAAATGAGAGACGATCTCCTTGAGGATCGGATACTCGAACTTTGCGATGAGAGGATAAAGGCTGAGCAGTGGGATCTTGACGCTCTCTTTGAATACTTTAGGTATCTCTTTGGCGCGGAGCCGGCGATTGACGCAGATTTAGAGCTCTCCCAACAAGCCATTTTTGACTCCATGCGGAAAAGGGCCGACGAGCTTTATCAAGGGCAGGTTTCTTCTATAGGGGAAGAAGACTTTTCAAGCATAGAGCAGCATATATTTCTTCAGTCTCTTGATCACTTCTGGAAGCTTCACCTTTTAGAGATGGATTACCTGAAAGAGGGCATAGGGCTTAGGGGATATGGGCAAAAAAATCCTCTCCATGAATACCAACGAGAAGGTTTTTTGATGTTTCAGTCCATGCTTTCAAGCCTTAAAGAGGATGTTGTTAGAAAGCTGTATGGAATAAGGCTATTAACAGAAGAAGAAGCAAGGGCTATAGAGGAAGAGGAGAGAAAGCGAAGGGAAGCTCAGGAAAGGAATCTCTCATTAATACACGGTGAGCTTTCCAGTGATGGAGAGCCGGAAACAAAGCGCAAAAAAAAGCAGGAATCCTTTATAAATCCGGAAAGACAGAGAGAAAAGCTTAAGCAGGCAAGAAAAGCGAGAAGGAAGAAGAAGAAATAGGATAATAGATATAACTAATCAACGATAAGCCTTTTTATAGATAGTGTTACCATTAAAACCCCCCAATTTATGACTGAGCAGTATAGGCTGTAGAGGCTTAGGGTATAGCTAAATTCACCAAGGCTCAGTATAGTTTTGGTTGCCGTCAGGTGGTACACTGTGTCTGTAAAGAAGACAGGTGTAAGGTATTCTATGAAGAGAAGGGCAGAGAAAAGCAGTAGTGGCAAGATAAAAAAGGCATTTTTTCTTTTAGGAGATGTCTCAAATATAGCAAAAACAGATATTATATAAAACACTAAAGCCGCATAGTACGGCATACTATATAGGTTAAAAGAGTACCTTGGAAGCAAAAGCCCGACGCTTACAAGAGAATCTAATGCTCTCATGAATGAGTTATACACCTGAGAAGGATGCCTTAAGAGTACGCCAAATAGATCGGAAGTAGAGGTAAATAAGTCCCATGCAAAGAGCGCCAATGAACAGAGCATTATCACGGATGCCCCATCAAGCCATGTAGCTAAAAGCGGCTTATCGGTGTTTGTTCGTGGAGATATCGACGAAAATAAAGCTACAGGAAAAGAAATAATAAAGGAGGTGCTGAGAAACAATATCACAAAGTAAACTATAAACCTAAATGTTATGATCTCTTTGAAGCTGTAAAGGATGAGCCGATCATTTGGAAGCAGGTAGTTGGTTAATGTCCATAGCGCAGCTGATATTGCAAGTAGAGAAATTCCTGAACTTGCTACATGCTTTAGAAGAGGGGATTTCGTATTTCGGTAAAAAGCGTTTTTTGTGCTTGCACCGAAGATTTGAATCCCTGCTTTTTTGGCGTGCGTTGATGCACTCTTTTTTGCAAGAAGCTTTGGATTGGTTTTGTGTTTTAGCGGAGAGTAATCCGGCATCCTTGCTGGCTTTCTGAACGATGTAGGAGTTGTAGCCTTGGGCAAGACAGTTGGAGCTGTATAGCTATCCGGTTCGGAGGTTGCGTTTAAGGTGTGAAGTATCTCCATACAAGAAAGTGGGCGCAGTTCAGGTTTTTTCTCAAGCATCTTTCTAAGCAGTGCTTTTATGTGAGTTGGTATATCACAGCCTGTGATTTCAGGCGGTTCAACGTAAATATGCTGCCTCATAAGGTCTGTCACTGTGTGGGTGTCAAATGGGTATTTGCCAGACAGCATTCTGTAAAGGATAATCCCGAGAGAATATATATCCGATTGAGGGGTTGCGGGTTTTCCAAGCCACACTTCAGGAGCTATAAAGTCCGCGCATCCAGCAAGTTCGATAGGGTCTGTGATATCTCCTATGACAGTTTCAGCAATGCCAAAATCTGCGATTTTCGCCTCGCCCCCTGCCTCTATAAGAATATTTGAAGGTTTTAAGTCTTTGTGGATTATGTTGGCTTCATGTATTGCCGAAAGCCCTTTAAGAATCTGCTTGAATATTATTATAGCTTTTTGTAGTGGTAGTTTAGATCCTCGAAGTTTCTCTTGAAGTGAAGGCCCTTCAATATATTCCATTGTAAGGAATATAATTTCACCTTCCTTTCCTATCTCGTATGTCCTTACGATATTGGGATGTATAACCTTCCTATTAAGCTGCGCTTCCTTTAAAAAATTGCTTACTTGGTGTTCTCCAGTAACAAGGGAATCCCTTAGGATCTTTAAGGCTACTTTTTCATCTTTTAGAAGGGTATCAAGTGCAAGGAATACCTCACCCATCCCACCTGCGCCGAGCCTCTTTATTATTCGGTAGCGTGAGGCAAAGAGAAGCTCTCCCTTAATCTGTTCTTTTGTAAGTCCAGCCATTAAGATTAAATTAAATGAAGTTTGCAAATTAATT
>RFKT01000250.1 GCA_003694225.1 Candidatus Dadabacteria bacterium | reverse complement strand
CTATGGATCTTAAGGGTAAATTTGGCAGTCCTCCGAAAGTGGAAGAGAGCGGAAGCTCATTTGCAGAAAACGCCTTTTTCAAGGCGAAAGCCTATTATGAGTGGAGTTCTATGCCTTCTTTAGGAGATGATAGCGGACTTATGGTAGATTGCTTAGGAGGGGCGCCAGGGCTTTATACTTCCAGATTTGCTGGCGAAGGGTGCACCCCTGATGATAATATTAATAAGCTCTTGAGTGTTATGGCAGGGTGCAAAGACAGGGGAGCGCAATTTGTATCTCATATGTGCTTAATTGTGGAAGAGGGAGTTCATGTTGTTGCGGATGGAACCCTTCGCGGAAGCATCGCTTATGAAAGGAGGGGAAGAGGCGGCTTCGGTTACGATCCGGTGTTTGTGCCTGATGGCTGTGACAAAACGCTGGCTGAGTTAAAGGAGGGCACATTGCCCCTTAAAACCCATAGGATATTAGCGGCTGAGAATCTTTTCAGTAAGGATATAAAATGGAGAGCAGGGTAGCTGTAATAGGCGGCGGGAATATGGGGTATGCGCTTGGGTGTTCCCTTGTGCACAAGGTCTTAAATAAGCCAGAGGATCTGCTAATTGTTGAGAGAAAGGGCAATAGAGCTGAATATATCCTCAACGCCCTTAAGTGCAATGTAGAGCAGAAGATTAACTCCCGTGTTAGAGAGTTTGGAATAATAGTAGTTGCAGTGAAGCCGCAGGAGGCTGAGGAGGCTCTGCATGAGTTAAAAGAATACATATTTGAACGCCATATTGTAATTTCTATTATGGCTGGAGTGCCTATAAGTTTTATCTCGGACAAACTCGGAGGCCATGAGCGAATCGTGCGGTGTATGCCAAACCTTCCAGGGCAGATCGGGGTGGGCATTACTGTTTATTTTGGTAGATACGGGTTTAGCGCTGAGGATTATGTGGCGGTGGAGCGGGTTTTATCTTCCATGGGGGCTGTCTTAAGGGTAGCGGAAGAGGATCTTATAGATGGTGCAACTGCTATTTCCGGCACCGGTCCCGGTTATATGTTTTATATTATAGACAGTATGGTCTCTGCCGCTGTTGACTTAGGATTTTCATACAGGGAAGCAGAGAGCATGATAGCGGAGTTTATTAAGGGGTCGGTTGAGCTTTGGCTTCAGAGCGACTTAAAGCCTGATACGCTTCTTAAAATGGTGGCATCGGAGGGGGGGACTACAGAGGCGGCGCTTGTGGTTTTCAACAAGCACCACTTAGATGAGATCATAAGGGATGGGATTAAGGCGGCCTATGAGAGAGCAAAAAAGTTAATTGGTTAATTGCCTCTTTAGTCGTGAGTTCCTGCATTCTGCAGTTGGTGGGCAACTATCCGCGGAATCAGTGATCGATGATCGTAGACGGCTAATGTCGAGTTGTTCATTTTAGGGATTATTTACGATTCTTATTGCCGTTACCTTAAACCCAAAACGTGATTTAAGGCTATCCTAATTGCTTGAAAGCATATTGTAGGGTCGTATTTGAGCTGTTTTAGCACATCGTGCTTCATCTCAAGGTGGAGCACGCCGGCTTTTTGGTGAGTTCCCAATGAGGCCGAGAAGGTAGTTCTTGGAATATCGTTGTCTTCGTCACGGTATTGCATTATTGGCGATGAGCACTTAAATGCTGTGATGATGGGATTTGAGTCTAAATTAAGCGCCGAGATGTTAATTGAAGAAAGACCCTCTATTGGCATATCACCTATCTTTAGAAGAGGCACTAGGTTTAGGCTGTCAGGCTCTATCATATAGATGGCACCCCGGTCAAATCCTGCGGCGGGAATTATCTCTGAGGTTAGCTTATCAATGGACTCCCTTGATATATCATGCTTCGAAAACGATCCATAAAGCTCTGTAAGAAGTATTTTGAGCTTTAGGGGAAGCTGGTCGATATATACATTTTCTTTAAGAAGCTGGTAGGTATAATTTGAGTTTTCTATCTTTTGTTTTTGGTTTTCTAGAGCCTCAAATCCAAATGTCTCAGGCGCTGAACTTAAATAGGCGTTAAGATGTTCCTGAATTTTTTCCTGTATGATTTTAATGCCTCCCTCTCCCAATATATCTTTAATCTTGCTTTCGGCGAACGCCCAGTCGTCTAGTGCGGAGGGGTGATATTCAGGATTATTGGATCGGGCTAGAGCTTCTCCAATCTTGCAGAGCTTTACGACAGTCCTAAAAGCCGGAGTTTCCGGTTCACTCTTTGTATCATCAAGCACTTGATTGACCTCTTCAGAAAGCTTCCATCTTTTGGCTATTCTTATTGCAAGCTCAGTAGGGGTAAATCCTAAGATCTTCTTAAGCTCAATAGAGAGATCTTTATTGTTGTTTTTGTGCGCTTTTAAGGCTTTTAGGTAAACGTGTGGATAATTCCATGCAATGAGAGTAATGCCAAGCTGTCGCAACAGAGCACATGAATAGCCCAATTCAGGATCAACACCGGCATCGGTTGAAAGCACCTCTGTAGAAGATGCGCTTACTATAGCCTCCTTTAGCCTTGCTGATTGGGCTTTGGTGATGTTTGAAAACTTATGGTGTGACGCGCTTTCGAGATCAGACAGGAGTACTTCTTTTAATGTATCAAAACCAGCTCTTTTGAAGACTTCCGGGGGAGAAAATTTAGTAGCTTCGTTGTTGTCAGGATCTGCCTGTAAAAGGTCTATAAGCTTTTTTACGCACAAAAGGTACAAAGAGACATCCTGCTTGATTTCAGAGAGAAGCTCTTCTTCAGAAGTATACCTTCCGTCCTTTATACCCTTTTGAATACTCTCTAAGAGGTCTGTGTTGATTGGAAACCAAGCTGAATCCAGCCGCTCAGCGGCAGTGTTTATAAGCCCTGAGTCTATTCTGTCATTCATGAGGCCCCGACAAAACCGGTTACGCTGACAACTACCTAAAAACCTTACCTTTTTATGGGAGAACTACCTATCCTTAGCTTTAGAGGTTATATCGTCATGTCAAGATTCAACTTTTAATGAAAATTCATTAACATAGAGGGGTTAAAAACTTGCACTTTGGAGGCAGCTAACGCAGTATAGGCGGATGATGGTGGAGATAATAAGGGTTGTTGTAACGCCATTTCAGCAAAACTGCAGAATTATTGCTGATATGGAGGCAGGCGAGTGCGTGATAGTCGATCCGGGAGGCTCTCCAGAGGCGATTCTCTCCGCCGTGCCTGACGAAGTAAATTGCACAGGCGTGTGGCTTACACACAGCCATGTAGACCACTGTGGGGGGGTAAAGGGCATAGCTGAAAAGCTCTCTATTAAGGTATACGGCCACAGAAGTGAGGATATTTTCCGTGAAAAAGTAAGGGAGATATGCTCTATGTACGGTATCTCTCCAGATGTGGAAGGGATGGATATTTGCCCTGAGCCGGATATATACTTGGAGGGAGGAGAAGAGATATCTGTGGGAGGTTATGTTTTTAATGTTCTCCATGTTCCCGGTCACTCCCCCGGGCACCTTGCATTTTACAATAAAGATAGAGGTGTCGTTCTTGCAGGTGATGTTTTGTTTGCCGGGTCTATAGGAAGGACAGATCTGCCAGGAGGAAACCACAAGCAGCTTTTGGCAAGTATAGAGGAAAAGGTGTTCTCACTGCCTGATGATACAGTGGTTATGAGCGGCCATGGAGCGGATACAACAGTGGGGGCAGAAAAACGCACAAACCCTTTTTTCTTATAGCAGACTAAGGAGAATGTAAATG
>RFKT01000249.1 GCA_003694225.1 Candidatus Dadabacteria bacterium | reverse complement strand
TGGGAGGTTAAATTTTAGCCGCAAGTCTATTACAGGAATGATATTACCCCTCAAGTTGATTATCCCTTTGAGATAAGGGGGGGATTTTGGAACTTTGGTTATATGAATTACACCTATTATCTCCTGTATATTTAGTATTTCAACGCCATAATGCCCGTCTGAAAGGGCGAAAGTAAGGTATTTACCAGCCAACTCTTCCGCTTTGGTCGAAAAATCAAAGTTTTCAATTTGCTCAGCCATAGTTTTGTTTCCCCTATTCGATCTGGATATATTGCTGCCTCTCTATGGATCAACTCTCATTCTGATATTTGAACTATCGGCACCGCTTAAATAACGCTTAATTGATAATTGTTTCTTCCGCTATTTCAAGTGTTTGCATCATTCTCTTTGAGGAATAAAAGAGGTTTATTCGTGTCCCGTCAAGCAGGGCCAATATACTCTTTTGAGGGTAAATTTTTATTTAAGGAAAGTTACCTGATTAACCGACTCTATATTAGTAGTGAATAGTAGGGGAGCTGTGTCTGCTGCGAAGGCTTGAGGCAGATAATGCAAGTTTTTGATTTTAACATATGAGGGGAGAGGAAATGGAAGCAATCAGAGAAAAGGTTGATGAAATAGCTCTGCTCATAGTTATGATGAGGCACGATGATCAGGAAGGAATCGATATGATTATGGGTCTCATAGATGAGCTTTTTGAGATCGCATCGAAAGATTCTAAGCATGCAAAGCTTGTTGACGCAATTAAAGAGCTAAAGTCTAAAAGAGAGGTTCTCGACAGCGAGGCTTTCTTTAATTTTCTCAACGATTTTTTCTCTGCCGCACAGGTATACTGCAACGATCCTGAATCGGCAGTATTTCCCTCTAATGCGGAGGGAAGTGCTTCTTCCGGTAATGGATCTGATATAGCTCCGGATGCAGATCCTAATTTCCTCCGGGACTTTGTCGAAGAACATAGCTCAAGGCTCGATGATTTTGAATCAGCGGTAGTGGAGTATGATTTAAAGGAAGATGCTGGTGATGAAGATAAAGCCAAAATTGAACAATTTGTTAAGTCTTATCTCCATAATATCAAAGGGGATGCAGGATCGGTTGGCTTAGCGGGTATTTCAGAGGCCACACACATTTTAGAAGATATGGTGGGGGAATTTTCTGTAGCTCCACTTTCTGGCTTATTAAGGGAATATGTAAAGTGGGTTAAGGGGTGCATAAAGGATATATCAGACCAAAATCCTATAAGTGAGCCGTCAGAGACTTTTATTAGGACCTTGAGGGCACGGGCGGAGGAATTAAGGGCGAATTCTCACAAAGAAGATCCCTCTGCAGAAGAAAAAACAGATGGTGATATAGACTCTGAGGACAAAAAAGAAACCAAAAGCGAAAGTGAGAGTACAGATGCTCAAATAAGCAGTCAGAATAGCTCTACTCAAGACAGAGAGCCTTACTTTATAGAGGGAGAACCAGATATCCTTATGGAGTTTTTAACAGAGGCGGAGGAGCACCTCTCATATATTGAAGAAATTTTGTTAGCAGAGCCTGAGGAGTTGGATAGGGAAGCCATCGACTCTATTTTCCGTGGTGTGCATTCAATCAAGGGAGGAGCGGCTTATTTTGGACTAAAGGATGTTACAGAGACTTCCCATATAACAGAAACCCTGATGGATATGGTAAGGGAGGAAAAAGTTGGCTTTATCTCCGGCATTCGAGAAAAGCTTATGGAGTATACAGGGCTTCAAAAGGAGCTTTTTGCTCAAATAAGGGAGGCTGCCAAAGGGGACGGCAAGCTTGAGAGGAGCGAGGACGCTTTGAGGCTTTACGGCGAAATAGGAGATTTTATCTCTGCTATCAATCTTACTGAAAGCCTGGGTGATTTAGGGGAACAAAAACAGGATAAGGCTCCAGGAAGTAAGAAGGTTGAAAAGGCCCAAACAAGCGGCGCTGAGGAAAGAAAAGAAGAAGAATCAAAAGCCGCAAAGAAACCACAGGAACAGGGGAAGAAGAACAAAAAGCTTGATGTTAGATCATATGTTAAGGTTGACACCGAGCGGCTTGACAAGCTTATAGATTCTATTGGTGAAATGGTAATTTATTCCTCTATGTTAACCCGAACCTGCAAGGATCTATTGAAAGATAACGAATTTGTAATGAATACCTGCCATCAGGTAGAGAAGTTTTCGCGCGACTTGCAGGATATAGGAGTGTCTATGAGACTTGTTCCCATAAAGGGGCTTTTCCAGAAGATGTCCCGTGTTGTTTGGGATACAAGCAAAAAGGTTGGAAAGGAGATCTCCTTTTATATGGATGGTGAGGATACAGAGCTGGATAGGACTCTTATAGATAAATTAGCAGATCCTTTAATGCATATGGTCAGGAACTCAGTAGATCATGGCATTGAGCTTCCAGAAGAGAGAGAGAGTATTGGAAAACAGAGGGTTGGTAGAATAGAGCTTAAGGCATTTCATTCTGGAGGCAGCATATA
Source organism: Candidatus Dadabacteria bacterium (assembly GCA_003694225.1). Taxonomy (GTDB): domain Bacteria; phylum Bdellovibrionota_C; class UBA2361; order UBA2361; family J135; genus J135. The sequence continues at coordinate 1,580 of RFKT01000249.1, read as the reverse complement.
TATACAGATAATAGATGATGGAAGAGGGATTGACCCAGAAAAGATATATGCAAAAGCTGTTGAGAAAGGCATAGTATCTGACGAGCAAAAGCTGTCGGAGCAGGAGATATATCAGCTTTTGTTTGCTCCAGGATTTTCTACCGCAGAAAAGGTTACTGACATATCTGGGCGCGGTGTTGGTATGGATGTTGTAAGGAAAAACATCGAAAGCATACGCGGCCATATCCATGTTGAGTCTGAAATAGGCAAGGGCACTACCTTTACTATCGAAGTTCCTCTTACTTTAGCTATAATTGATGGGATAGAAGTAAAAGTAGGGGCAGAGAGGTTTATTATTCCTACCTTGTCTATAATCGAATTTATGAGCCCCTCTCCCGATATGGTGACCCGCACTTTGGACAAGGCCGAGACATTCCACTTTCGGGATCTTTATCTGCCGGTCTACAGGCTTCATGAGCTGTTTGATATAGAAACAGAATGTTTAAGGCCGGAGGATTCTGTTTTTGTAGTGGTGGAGTGCAATGGTGAGCAGGTGGCTATAATGGTTGATGCCATAGTCGATCAGCATCAGACGGTTATCAAAGGAATAGGCGATATTTTCGGAGATGACAAAGGAATTGCCGGCTGCGCTATTATGTCCAATGGCCATGCTGCGCTTATTCTTGATGTCAGGAGCTTAGTTCAGATTGCACGAAAGGAATATCACCCGGATTTGGATAGAATATATGCGCAGACAGAGATTATAGAAGTTGACGGAAGTGCTTCAACTGACATAGAGCCGATAGAGGTGCAAGATTCTCCCTCTCTAAAACCAGAGGGAAATACAGTCATCCATTAAAGGTGGGGTTAAATGTCGGCTTAATCGGAATCATGAAATGGAATCACGAAAGCTAGAGAGCGGAGTATTTCAACAGTTTAAAGATCTCATATATGCTGAAAGCGGCATTGTTCTGACAGAAGAGAAAAGAGCGCTTCTTCTTAATAGGATAGGTAAACGGCTTCGCGCTTTAGGCATTTCAACTCCAGAAGAGTATTTACATTTTATTGCTCAAGACTCTACACGGAATGAGCTTGTTAATCTATTAAATGCGATTTCGACAAATGTAACCTATTTTTACCGGGAAAAAGCTCATTTTGAGTTTTTGGAGGAGATTTTTAGGAGATGGAAGGAAGAGAGAAGGCCAAAAGTTAGGGTGTGGTGCGCCGCTGCATCAACTGGGCAGGAGCCTTATACAATCAATATCACAGCCGCTGAGAATCTGGATCTCTCCTTTACTGATTATAAGCTTCTTGCGACCGACATATGCACTGAGGTATTGGAAACGGCGCATAGGGGAATATATTCGCAACAGGTCATGGAGCCTGTGCCTAAGAATATAAGGGATAGGTATTTTGAGCGTATAGCGGTTGGAGGCGAGGAGTGTTATCGGGTAGTAGAGAGCCTGCGAAAGCTTGCGATTTTTAGGGTGTTGAATCTGGCGAAGTTTCCATATCCGCTCAAAGGGGGTCACGACATAATCTTTTGTAGAAATGTGATGATATACTTTGATAGGAATCTTAGAAAGAAGATAGTGGATGAG
>RFKT01000248.1 GCA_003694225.1 Candidatus Dadabacteria bacterium | reverse complement strand
GGATTACACAGACAAGGCAGTGGAATATATACATGCCATGAAATACAGACCAAGCCATCACCTTGCTAAACTTGCGGGGAAATTGCTATGGGATGTTTTTAATAGATGGATCTCAGAACAAAGCTTTGATCTAGTAATACCAATTCCATCCTCAAAAAGAGCGCTAAAAATGCGGGGGTTTAACCAATGCTCTGTTATAGGATGGGAACTCTCAAAGAGGTGCGGCATTAAGTATGACTGTACCTCTCTTCGCCACAGAAACAACTGCCTTCCACAGGCCTCTCTTAAGCCTAAAGATAGGCTGAAAAATGTTAAAGGAGCATTTATGGCAAAAGGGCAAAGGGTCAGAGGCATGAAGGTACTCTTAATCGACGATGTAGTCACTACAGGCTCGACCTGTTTTGCAGCCTCTCTGTCTTTATATTCAGCGGGAGCTAGTGCGATCTCGGTTCTTTCTCTAGCAAGGGCCTATTCATGGGAAAGCTATAGAGCGATAATAGCAAAAAAGATGCGGAAGATTTAGTTGAGCCCTAAATACATAAAGGTCGCCAAAAAAATTCACCCATAAATTCAACAAGTTATCCCGGTGCTCTGTATGCTTGGCATGGGACACCCAAAAAGACATCCGGATCCAAAAAAACGCAACTTCCCCTTTTCCTATTACCGTACTTTTGTGAAGTAGCCCCACACCTTTCCGTGAAAAATCTCGTAGGCCTTTATGGAATGCGGGCATCGCGGCTCTCGCGAAGCACTTTATGCAGGCAAGATGCCTGCGCTCCATAGAAAGAAGTAGCCCCGCACCTTGTAACATGCTAGCTTTCTTGTCTTTTTAAGGAGCCTGGCACCAGATACCTTTGCCTTTTTCCACCTCAAGCCAATACTTATATGCCTCCTCCAGCGAGTCTCTTAAGAGATACTTTGGCCTCCAGCCAAGCTCGTTTGTCGCGCGGGAGATATCAACCCTCACCTCAGGCACCTCAGACGGACGCATCCGAGCAGGGTCTTTCCGCACCTCAACCTTAATGCCAGAAATATCAATAAGAGACTTTAATACCTCTTCAATAGCCACCGATCTGCCAGAAGCAATATTGTACACACCAGTTCCTCTCTCTGCCGCCAACCTATAGGCGGCGCATACATCCCTTACATCGCTAAAATCCCTTACTGACTTTAGATTGCCGACAGATATCACAGGCTCTCTCTTGGAAAGCTTAATTTGCGCTAGTTGTCGGGCAAAACTCGACACCACAAACTGCTCATTCTGCCCGGCACCTACATGGTTAAAGGATCGCATTATAACTATCTTCACATTACCGTCTCTGTTGTACCGCTCCGCAACCAGCTCGGCCATCCTCTTGCCAAGGCTATAGTTGTTCGCAGGCCTTAGAGGAGTATCCTCCGTGATAGGAAGCTCTGATGGCAATACTCTTCCATACACCTCTCCTGAGCTCGCAAAAACTATCTTGGCTCCAATATCCGCTATATGAGCTGCCCTAAAAAGATTGTGAGCCCCCCCGACATTCACAGAAAGCATGCTTCCAAAGTCTGCCTCTGCCTTTGGCACAAATGCAATTGCAGCCAAGTGATAGATAATATCCGGCTTAAAGCTGCTTACTAGATCCAATACCTTCTCATAGCTTGTGATATCGAGGTGTGAAAGCTCCACTCCTAACTGCTCAAAGTAGCCTTTTTCAGGCCTATGTGAGGCATAGGTGCCAAGTACGATATCGTCACACTCCGATAGATGACGTATTAGATGCCTGCCGACAAAGCCGGAAGCCCCTGTTACCAAAGCCCGCATCTATCCGCCCTTATCTTCCTCAGAGAGAAGCTTAAGATCAGCATCCACCATCATACAGATCATCTCTTCAAAGGAAACCGTAGGCTCCCATCCAAGCACTTTACGCGCCTTTGAACAGTCTCCTATCAATAGATCCACTTCCGCAGGCCTTAAATACGCCTTATCAATCTTTACATATTTCTTCCAATCCAGGCCAACATGCTTAAACGCTATATCCACCAACTCTCTCACTGAATGCGCTTTGCCGGTTGCTATAACATAATCATCAGGTTGAGGCTGTTGAAGCATAAGCCACATGGCCTTCACATAATCCCCAGCATATCCCCAATCTCTTTGGGCATCCAGATTGCCGAGCCTAAGCTCATCCTGCTTTCCAAGCTTAATTCTGGCAACGCCATCTGTCACCTTACGGGTCACAAATTCAAGGCCGCGCCTAGGCGACTCATGGTTAAAAAGAATCCCTGAACAAGCATAAATGCCGTAACTCTCTCTATAATTTACCGTAATATAGTGCCCAAAGACCTTTGCCACTCCGTATGGAGAGCGGGGATAAAAGGGGGTCATTTCAGTCTGCGGAGTTTCCCTTACCTTTCCGAACATCTCAGAGCTCGATGCCTGATAAAACCTAATGCTCCTATCCACAAGCCTGATTGCTTCTAAAACCCTGATAACACCAACCGCTGTAAACTCCGCTGTAAGGGTAGGCTGGGCCCAACTGGTAGGAACAAAGCTCTGAGCCGCCAAGTTGTATACCTCGTCAGGCCTAATCTTCTCCATAAGGGATATGAGAGATAACTGATCTAATAGGTCCCCCTGCACCAGTTCGATATCACCAATTAGGTGATCGATCCTATCAAACTTCTCCACCGAGGAACGCCTCACCATGCCATATACCTTATAGCCCTGCTCCAAGAGATACTCCGCTAGATATGAACCATCTTGCCCTGTGATACCCGTTATTAAAGCTGTTTTCTTTGACATATTCCTTTACTCCGTCTCTAAATTAACACAAATATGGTTTACTTCTGCCAAATCTTATCTGCTATATAAGATCCTTTCTTCCTTTTTGCTCAAGCATTGTGACTATTTCCTTTACATCTTGCGCCCTATCTCTTGCACAAACAAGCAATGCGTCTGGAGTATCAATAATCACCACCCCCTCACATCCAACAGCTGCAACAAAGCGCGATTCAGAAGCAATAATACTTTTTGAACAATCAAGGGCGCAAACATCGCCTTTTACAAGATTCCCATTAGCATCACTTTCAAAATACTCCCCCCATGCATCCCAAGAACCAACATCGCTCCATCCCAATCCTTTCCCTTCCACTACAACGCAATTTGTGGCGTGCTCTAGCACCCCAAGATCTATAGATACAGATTCTATCTTCTCAAAAACAGCTTTGATAACACTTTCTTCCTCCTCGCTTCCCAATACCTCCTCTATATCCTTAAGGCCGCTGTATAGATCCGGCAGAAACTCGCGTATTCCGTCCAGCAGAGCATCAGGAGTCCACACAAATATGCCGCTGTTCCACAGAAAGCCACCGGATTCCAAGTAACTCTTGGCCCTCTCAAGGCTTGGCTTTTCAAAGAAGCGGCTAACTCTATACACTCCTTCTTTTATCTTAGACCCTAACTTAATATAACCGTAACCTGTATTGGGAGAAAGCGGCTCTATACCTATCGTAACCAAAGCGCCGCTATCTTTAGCGACCTCAGCAGCGCACAGAACTGTTTTTATAAGCTTCTCTTCGTCTTTAAAGCAGTGGTCAGACGGAAAAACAGCCATAATGCACCCAGGGGAGGCTTTTTTAAGAAAAATTGCAGCAAGCCCAACAGATGCCGCTGTATTTTTCCCAAAAGGCTCACAGATGATCTCAGCATTTGACACATGCTCTCTTACCATCTCGACATATTTTGCACTTGTAACAACAACTGGAGGATAATCTTTGCAGAGAGGCGCAAGCCTCTCTGCAGTTGCATGTATAAGACTCGTGCCGTCCTTTGTAATAGACAAAAACTGCTTTGGCCTATTTACCCTGCTTATAGGCCAAAACCTTTTGCCCAGCCCTCCAGCGAGGATAACTGGCCTAACGACAACAACCTTGTGAGAATCATTTACTCTATCCAATCCCTAACTCCGCTAAGTGTCGCTTTAACCCATCTTCCCACGACATTGGCGCTCTCCCCAACAATCCAGTCAATTTAGTAGTATCAAGAGCTGAAAAAGGAGGTCTTGGGGCAGGACGTCCCGCTTCTTCCGTGCTTTGCCTATAAATCTTTACATCCCTTTCATAGCCCTTATGTCCTCGAACCAGATCGTAAATCCTGCACGCAAACTCATACCAGCTTATAGCACCGCTACATACTGCATGAACAATACCGTGGCATTGCCCCATTCTCCCCAGATCTAATATCACCTCCGCGAGCCACCCTGTCCAAGTGGGGTTTCCAACCTGATCATCAACCACCCTAATCTCATCCCTTTCCTTAAAAAGATCCAACATTGTGTTAACAAAATTCCTTCCTCTGCTTCCGTGAAGCCAAGCAGTCCTTACGACGAGCGTATTCCCTTCGCTCATCTCCTGTAAGACTGCCTTCTCCCCTTCAAGCTTTGATTTTCCATAGACACTGAGGGGATTCACCGGATCATCTTCTTTACGAGGTTTGGAAGAGAAGCCATCAAATACATAGTCTGTGGATACATGAATTAACCTACTGCCGCACTTATTGGCTGCGATAGCCACATTCAATGCTCCGTCTTTATTAACCAAGTATGCTTTTTCAGGCTCTGCCTCAGCCTGATCTACATTGGTATAGGCTGCCGCATTTACAATCAGATCCGGCATGAATTTCTCTGCTAAAAACACAACTTGATCCCTGTTTGCAATATCAACCTCAGAAGTCACAGGAGCAGCCACATCAAAGTTTAGCTCCTTGGCCCTCTTGATCAGATCATATCCAAGCTGGCCGCTTCCTCCGAAAAGCAAGATCTTCATCACTCACCTATTCGCATAATTCATTTCATAGTATTTCAGATACTCTCCTGTCTTTACAGACTGCCACCATTCCTTGTTGTTCTTATACCACTCCACAGTCCTCTGAACGCCCTCCCGAAAACTAATCTTAGGCTCCCATCCAAGCTCCGACTTAATCTTTGAGTAATCTATTGCATATCTCCTGTCATGGGCAGGCCTGTCAGCGACATATTGGATTAAATCCTCCGACTTACCCAAAATAGACAAGATAGTCTTGGTAACCTCAATATTGGGAAGCTCTCCATCAGCGCCAGCCCCGATATTGTACACCTCGCCAGATCTCCCCTTCTCCCCGCATAAAAGCAGTGCGGCGCAGTGATCCTCAACATATATCCAAGACCTTACATTCAACCCATCCCCATAAAGAGGCAGAGGTTTATCCTCAAGGGCATTTGTGATAAAAAGCGGCATCAGCTTTTCAGGGAATTGATACGGCCCGTAATTGTTGCTGCATCTAGTAATAACAGCCTCCAGCCCGTGCGTTTTAACGGCAGCTAAAACCATAAGATCTGCTCCTGTTTTGGACGCAGCATATGGGCTTGTGGGATTTAGAGGAGTGGTTTCAACGAAAAATCCTGTAGGCCCAAGAGAGCCGTAGACCTCATCTGTCGATATCTGGACAAACCTCTCAACTCCTGTTGCCCGCGCCGCATCAAGGAGTATTTGGGTTCCCATGATATTTGTTTCAACAAACACCTGAGCTCCATGTATCGATCTATCCACATGGCTCTCAGCAGCAAAATTAAAGACAAGGTTAAACTTTGTGCCTTTAAAAAGATCATCCACTAGCTCCTTATCGGCAATGGATCCCTTAACAAACCTGACCGAACCCTCTTCCACCAATTCAGCTATATTCTTAAGGTTGCCTGCATAAGTCAATAGATCCAAAACCGTCACCTTCCACGACGGTCTCTCTCTCCTAAGGTAATGAACAAAATTGCTCCCAATAAAGCCCGCTCCGCCAGTCACTAATACATTCATACCAATTCCCTTTATGATACCTACCCTATCTCTCCTAGCCCTTTCAGTGTAAGCACTATAGTTAGATCTTGATCATCGGGGTTTAGCTGTTCTCTATACCCTATGTCAAGCTTCCAACAGTCACAGCCGCTCAAAATCCGCACGACTCCTTTCCATTCTATAAACTCTCCGGTTAAATCATCATACTTTCCGTAAAATCCCACCTTCATCCTCTTAGAAAAAACCAGCTCTACATTGCCCTCAAATTGGCTTACGACATCCCTTACACTGGTCACTCTTCCCCTTAAATGGTCTCCCCTGTCGTCAGAGAGCTCAACATCTGCTCCCCACGACGAAAACCCCCCATCATTGTAATCATAGTTAGAACCAAACATAAACCCCATGTAATGGTTAGGGCGAAATTCCACAGTGCCATTTATATCAGAAAATCTATTTGAGCCAGCGCTGGCATCTACCATACGATCGTAGCTCTGCTTTATTGAAAATTTCGCGATCTGTCCCTTTTCCCCCTTTTTCCTCCTTAATATGAATGACTCATCTACCTCTTGAACAGCATTAGAGGGATAATCCTCGAAGATATCTTCCATAAGCTCTCTTTCATCCGGCTCCAACTCCGAAATCTTGCCTTCCTTTTCAGCAATATATCTTCTGCGTCCAATTAGAAAGCTCTCTATCCCGTATGTTACCACCTTTCTGCCCTTTAGGTGATCGTTTGCGTCAAAAAGAGGCGTATCATCTTGATTTACATCAGGCACATAAACAAATTGTACAAAAGGCTCTAAGGTATGCTTGACCCTCACAATATCATTGTATTCACCACGCACGCCTATGGCGCCGAGCCTTCTAAGGAGATTTCCCTTGCCAAGCTCAAATACCCGCTCTAATACAGTCGAGAGATTAATTGCCGTCTCATAAATGGTGCGGCTACTTGTGCTGGGAAGGATAGTTTGAGGGTTGTTCGGATCAGCCCTTTCGTTAAGAGTATAATACGTCCTTCTCACATTAAAGCCGATGTCGCCACTAAGATAATTCTTATAATAAAATGGAAGTTTAACGGCAGGATGAGCTTCCACTCTGGTGCCATCAAAGCCCTTCTTGCGTGCAAAGCGGGTCACAGTAATATCCCCTGACCCTATAAGCTTTAGCCCGTAAGGGTTAATTCCAAAGACTCTAAAAGAGCGGTATCCGTCAAGGGTAAGCTCGGGCACCCTCATAAATACTAAATCTGTGTCAGACGATATTGACTGAGTGCCCTCAACCCGCAACTGCAAATTCATATAATCTCCCAAAGGGGCTGATACAATCGCTTTGGAAGAGAGAAACCTATCCTCAGGACGGCCTATCTTATAATTTTCAATTTCACGGAGGAATAGCGGATCGCTTACATACCTTCCATCAGCAAGTAGTGAAACAGGAAGAAGGAGATTCCTGCCAGAACTCCATCTATAGGAGAGATGCCCTCCAAACCTGTTAGTGTCTACAGAGGGCTCGAATACATCGCTTACAACTGTACCGCGCAGGCTATCGCCACGTGGAGATTCGTCGGAATACAAAAGCCCTGCATCAAGCTCACTTTTGCGGGAGTAAATCTTTTTCAGATCAACCCCAATTCCCCTTCTGGTAT
>RFKT01000247.1 GCA_003694225.1 Candidatus Dadabacteria bacterium | reverse complement strand
TAAAACCTCAATTCCCATCCACAACATCTTCAAACGCCTTCTTATATTCCTTAACCATTTTATCTAAAGTGAACATTTTTTCTGCCTTAGCTCTATTGTATTCGCCCATCTCTCTCCTTGGAGATGGGATTTCTGCTAAGAGATTAATTTTCTCTGCAAAATCTTTTATACCTCCTATTTTGCAAAGGAAACCTCCCTTTTCGTGATCTATTAACTCCGGCAGGGATGAACAGTCAGATGCAACTACAGGAAGGCCACACGCCATAGCCTCTGCAACACACAGTCCGAATCCCTCTCTTACTGTTGGAAAGAGAAGAATATCCCCCGAGCGGTAAAAGTCAGGCATATCCTCGTACCTTATATTGCCCGCGCACTCCATATTCGCTTGATAGGGCAGTTTGGTTTTTGTTCTGAGTCCTGAGGTATATATAAGCCTTATTCGGGGATTAAACTTTTTGGCAATATCATTTAGCCAGTGGGCGCCTTTTCTCTTCGTTAAATTGCCGCTAAATAGAACAACAATTTCTCTTTTTTTTGAGGAGCGAGAAGAGGGACTGGGAGTAAAAAGCTTCTCGTCAATTCCGTTATAAATTACCTGAATAGGATTTTGAATATTTAAGTCTTTTGCGGCTATTTGCGCGGTAAATCTGCTCACGGCCACTATTTTGGAAGCCTCTTTTACAGCTTTTTGTACCATGTTTTTTAGGTAAAACAGTTTGTGGAATGCTTGAATCGGATTATAATCCTTAACGATTTCGCCGCAGAGTACGTAATTATGGAAGGTTATTATAGAAGGTGTGTGGCTTAATAAAGCGCCTCCATAGTCGGGCAAGGTGTGAACCAAGTCGGCGCCTTTGATGCACTTCGCAAGCGACCTTTCAATCAGAAGCGGGAAATGACCTGCAATGTGCGAAAACCCCCTTATCTCATATCCGGCTATCTTAGAGGCTAAAAGCTTATGCACTATATAGGCCCCGCTGCCACGTGATATTGGACTTATGATTCTCATTTTTTTAGTTAGTATCTGGGAAAAAGAGCCATGGATATATAGATATATATGAGCGCAAACCACAACCGATATAATAGGCTCTTTTAGGCGCATTTCTGAGGAGGATTAAATCTATGGTTGAAGGCTATATCACTATCTCTAAAATATCAAGCGATTCTTCCATCTTGCTTGAGTTCTGAAAAAGTGTATGATTATGTAAGGAAGTTTTTTGCTCCTATTTTTGTTCTTTCTCCCAATAATCGCTCTAAAGTTTTTCTTTTGTAAGGTGTGTCTTTTGCTATAAGGCGGTAATTACCTTATTAGAGAAGAGGATGGGTATAGAAACAGTGCAAACTGGAACTCCGGCTCACTCTATTCAGCCAAGGGGTTCAGTTACATCATTAAATAGCGATATCTCATTAAAGAGTCGGGTGCAGGAATCGCTTGATTCTAACCCGGAGTTTCGCCGTGCGAGATTTGAGCCGGGCGCTCCTTCGATAGCGCGTATACTCGACAGGGACTATCAGGAACAGCTTTGTATTGAAGCGGAGAGAGAGGCGACAAGGCTTTATTCATACCTTATTGCACATGGGAAGGATGAGGCGCAAGCCACAGAAGAGGCTATAAGCCGTGCTGTTCAGATGGCAATTTCTGCAAGGGATGAATGGAGAGAACTCTGGGATCGGTGCGAGGGCAAGTTTGTAATAGCAGCTTATGGAAGCGCAAGGAGCAGGGTTTGGAATGATCAGCTTGAGTCTTTTCTGAAGCATTTGGCTTCTGAGGGGGTAAAAAATGGCTATTCTGTAATTAACGGGGGCGCCTGCACAGGGGTAATGGGAAGGGTAAGCAGGGCGTGGCGAAATGAGATAGATGCCCAATCCCAAAAGGGCGAGGCAGGGACCTCCTCAGAAGTTATACTGGTTTTATTAAGATTTCATGGAGAGTCAACGGAAAAACCGTCTTCCGATGGCTCTGAAGGGTTTGTAACGAGGGCTCTGGAAAGCTTTCTTTCAAGAACTCCGGCTTTGTATGCCTTAGGCATCCGTTCTGTGGAGCTATATTTCCCCGGAGGGATCGGCACCCTTGAAGAGATGTCACGGTATTTGGCGGAGGTAAAGATCGGGAAAGGAAGGCAGAGGAGGAATTTAAGGACATTTTTCTCTCATCAACCAACTGAGCCAACCGGCCTCTTTCTTAGTGCTCGTTTTAAAGGGGTTGGAAATTTTTGGAAAGGGATGGAACAGCAGTTTGGTGCGATGGTTAAAGCGGGGGCTGCAAGGAGAGTGGATTTTAGATGCACCTGCTTTGATGAATTGGAAGATCCAAAGACCTTATCTGAAGTGATTATAAGCCATATGAACCTCCTTAGAGACAGGAGAACCAAGGAAGAGAAGAGAAGAAAAGAGAATTTATCGGAAGCAGAGAGAGGAGTTGTTAGGGCTGTAAATTCTATCTTGCAGGGCGACCTCGCATTTAACCAAAGGATCTTTACAGGAGGTAACGCAACCACATATGAGAGGCTTCTTAATGCGCACTATAAGGAGCAGGTAATGCTTGAGGCGGAGGAGCTTGTATTGGAGGAGTTTAGGCGGCAGAGAAAGAAAGGGATCTCTCTCAACGATGCTGTAGATAGAAGTATCAATAAGGCTGTGGAGATGGCGAGAAAGTGGAGAGGACAGCTAAAGGGCTTGATAGGTCAGTTTAACGGACATAAGACAGTAGTTTTTGTGGGAAGCGCTAAGGACGAGGTATGGAACAGGAACCTTGAAGAGAGCATGAAGAAAGCTGTAAGGAAGGCTGTAACACGTGGATATACCATTGTCGTTGGAGGAGACGGAAGAGAAGGCTTATCCAAAAGGCTTAGGGATGAATGGTTTGAAGCAAAGAAACGGTTTCGGCAAGAAAGAGGGGAAGATTCAAAATCTGATTTTGTAAGGCTTCAACTTAAGATTAATGGGGAGAAAACAGGAGCTCATAGCAGATATGGCTACAGTGAGATTGTAGGGCCACCGCTTGAGTCTCTTAGTTTGAGAACAGCCCTCTTGGCTTCGATAGGCCGCACTTCTGCGTTTTACATTTATCCAGGAGGCCCTACAGAACTGGAAGTTGCTTCATCTATAATGTTGGCTGTGCAGCTCCAGCAGATAGTAACTACACCCTTTTCCGGCCGTCCTTTGCCTATGATTTTGTTTATGAACGCTGCTTTAAATAGGAGCGGGCGCTTCTGGGATGGACTAAGAAAGCAGCTTCTGACTATGACCTCAGAAGAAATAAGATCTGCAGATCCCCCTGTACTGGATCATATAAAGTTTTTGGATGTGTAGATGTAGTGTTGGTAGTTTCCATGTTATGTTGTAAGGGATCCAGCAGGTAAAGTTTGTTTGCCCTCTATTTTGGAGCTAAAATAAGGAGTGCTATCTTGCCTTTATACCGGTTGATGCTTCTTTGACCTCGAGAGATATATTTTTTTCTTTTGCTGTCGGGATGGAGCTTGGTCACTTTTTTCATGCGAGGTAATCCCCCACTTCGACCTATGGAGCGCAGGCTTCTAGCCTGCAGAGGGAGCTTCGGATGGGCAAGATGCCCCGCTCCATAAAAAAGATCAGCTATAGCTCTAAGTTGCAGCATCAAGAATCAACCGTGAAGCCAGTGAAAGCAGACGCTGAAAGCTGATTTTGTTACCAAAAATTACGGCTCAGAAGGGGTGGCTGTCTCTTCCATCATAACCGGTTGTGATGCGCCGTTTCCATTTCCGGATGGAGATATAGTCTCTGCGCTCTCGGTTGCCGCGCTCTCCTCTTCACTTTCTCTGTCCTTTTCCCAGAGATGTTTCGCCCTAATCCTTGCGGCCTTGCCTCTGAGAGGTCTTAGGTAAAAGAGTCTCGCCCTTCTTACATGGCCGTGCCTTACAATCTCAATCTTTTCTATACGCGGGCTGTGAAGAAAGAACGTCCTCTCTACCCCTATGTTAAATGAAACCTTCCTTACAGTGAAAGTTGCGTTTGGACCAGTTCCACCGGTCCTTTTAAGTACTATTCCTTCAAAGACCTGTATGCGCTCTTTTGAGCCCTCTACAATCCTTACATGCACCCGGACAGTGTCACCAGCTCTAAGCTTTGGAACACGCTTTTTAACGACAGCATTTTTGACTTTATCCAACAGCGTCTGTGAGTTCGACCCTTCCATTTCAATCTCACCAAAAAAATAAATATCCGTTACTATCCCTCCTTTGCCGGCATTTACCTGAAGATAAAATGCACCAACGCCCTTTCCCCAACTGCCGCCGATATCGGATAATCATACAGCTCCCCAATTATACACGGTTAGCCGTGATACTAAAGCTTCCTACCGCTAACCACGGTGTAGAATTGGCGGTTCTACTGTGTACTAACCGACCCCTTTAGTGGTATACTTTCGGCGTAACCACAGCACTTCCTTATAGGGGGTGTGATGGTAAGGAAAAAAGAATAAAAATACAAGTGATTAGCAGAAAAATAGAGTCATAGTCTGTGCTTAACTTGTTTGAGATAGGAATTTCTCTGTAATTTTAGGATGATACGAAAGATCAGAAAGAAAAGGAAAGGATCCTACTCAAAAGGCTGTGATAGAGAAAATGAGCGGTTATTTCAACAGTTAAGGTCTCTACTCACAGAAGAGGGATTTACTGTCCGCCGTGAAAGGCTTAAAAGCGGGCATGGGTGGAGGGCTATAAGCGGGATGTGTCGGGCTGTGGATAAAAATGTTATCTTTGTCGATTCAAGGCTTAAGGGGAGTGAGCAGGTCGCTTTTTTAATGGAAAAGATTCAAGAACTTGAAATAGCTCTGCCTAAAGACAGCGGCAAAGCAGTATCTTGAGATACTTTCTCCTTTGAACTTTCTCTTTATTGTTGCCTTTTCTTTAACAGGCGGGTAAATTTCATAATGCTGTTTTCTTTTATTGAGAGTGTGTCCTATGATCTTCGATTCAGTGCTTGGTTTGTTCTCAAATGATCTCGCTATAGACCTTGGAACCGCTAACACTCTTATTTACTTTAAGGGGCAGGGCATAGTGTGCAACGAGCCTTCTGTAGTAGCTGTGCAAAACTCAGCGGGGGGCAGAAGAAAGGTTGTTGCCGTAGGCTCTGAGGCTAAGAATATGCTGGGAAGAACACCAGGGTCTATAAGCGCAATTAGGCCTATGAAAGACGGCGTGATAGCAGACTTTGAGATTACAAAGGAGATGTTGAAATTCTTTATCAGGAAAGCCCACAACAGAAAAGCTCTTGTAAGACCGAGAATCATTATCTGTGTTCCACACGGAATAACCGAAGTGGAGAAGAGGGCTGTGGTAAGCTCGGCGGAGTCTGCTGGGGCTCGTGAGGTGTACCTTATAGAAGAGCCTATGGCAGCAGCCATCGGGTCTGGTTTGCCGATAACTGAGGCGTGCGGAAGCATGATCCTTGATATCGGCGGAGGCACCACAGAGGTAGCGATTGTTTCGCTGAAGGGTATAGTGTATTCACGCTCTGTGCGTACAGGCGGCGATAAGATGGATGAGGCTATCGTTAATTATGTTAAGCGGAGATATAACATTTTGATTGGAGAGCGCACCGCTGAACAGATAAAGATAGCTGTCGGCACAGCGCTTCCCACAGGCGAAAACCTTTCTATTGAGGTAAAGGGAAGAGATCTTGTGCAGGGCGTGCCAAAGACGATAGTAGTTACAGAAGATGAAATTCGGGATGCCTTGGTTGAGCCGGTTAATCAGATAATAGAGGTTGTAAGAACCGCCTTAGAACGCACCCCACCAGAGCTCTCTTCTGATATTTTGGATAGAGGCATCACATTGGCAGGAGGAGGAGCGCTGCTTAGAAACTTGGATAAGTTAATCTCTGAAGAGACGGGACTTCCGGTTGTTTTGGCGGAAGATCCGCTTGCTGCAGTGGTAATGGGGTCTGGCACAGTTTTAGATAAGCTTGACCTCTTTAAAGACGTGGTAATGCACAATTAAGCCTAGCGGATGAAATGGGAAATGGCCATGCACCTACCTCAACTCGTGTAATTGGCGCGTGTGCCGTCCTTTTCTTTGCCAGTCTTGTGCTGTCTTCCTATAGTTCCAAGCATCCGGAAACCGCCCAATACGGTTCGCAGATTGTAAGTAGCATAGTCGCGCCTGTGGAGGCTGTATTTGGAAGTGTAGAGAGGGCTCTATTCTCTGCATGGGACAAGTATGTAAACTTGGTAAATGTCAAGAGGGAAAACCAGCTCCTCAAAAAGCGCATAAATGCGTTAGAAGCTCAGAATTCGCGTCTTCTTGAGTTCAAGCATGAAAACGAAAGGTTGCGCGCTATAGTTGGAATGAAAGAATCCTTTTCCTTGAAGGGCGTTGTTGCAAATGTTATAGGCTACGACCCATCAAAGTGGGTAAGATCTGTTACGGTGGATAAAGGCACTCTTTCGGGAATCCAAAGAGGTATGCCAGTAGTGGATGGAAAGGGTGTAGTTGGGCATGTGACAGCAGTTTCGCGGAACAGCTCGCGGGTTCTGTTGGTAATTGATCATGCAAGCGCTATAGATGCTATCGTGCAGAGGAATAGGGCAAGAGGAGTTGTTGAAGGGGTCGGTAGGGGAAAGGCAAAGATGAGTTATGTTCTTTCCTCAGAGGATATTAAGATAGGAGATAGGATAATTACTTCCGGCGCGGGGGGGATGTACCCCAAAGGACTCCTTATCGGCGTTGTTGTTGATGTTGCAAGGGATAGCCGAAGGCTTTTTCAGAAGATTATAGTAGCCCCTGCTGTGAATTTTTCAAAGCTTGAAAATGTCATGG
>RFKT01000246.1 GCA_003694225.1 Candidatus Dadabacteria bacterium | reverse complement strand
TTTATGTTGTAATTGTTGAGAATTTACAGAGATTGTAATATAACCGGCTGGTCTCTTAGTGTGGGAGTCTCTCTTTTTATCTAACGCTGTTTGAAAATGCTTGCTCTTCTAAACGAATACGAGAAAGATTTTCAAGATGCGGTTGCGAGGTTTGCCCAAAATGAAATGCCAAAATATCTCACTAGTGACACTAACTGTGTGCCGCTAGATCTTTTCAAAAAATTTGCTGACTATTCTTTGGCAGGTCTTACTATAAGCGAGCAATGGGGAGGAGCCGACGGAAATTCGGCTTTCTCGGTCATCGCTATGGAAGAGATTGCGAAGGTCTCTCTTGGTCCTGCAATATTTCTATCTGTACACAACATGGCTGCACAGTTGATAGAGAGATTTGCCTCTGATTCGATTAAAAAGGAATTTCTCCCAAAACTTACTTCGGGCGAGTTTCTGTGCGGATTTGCGCTTACAGAGCCTAATGCGGGTTCCAACGCGGCAGATATCAGAACAAAAGCTTCGATAAAGGGGGATAAAGTTATATTAAATGGAAGTAAGTGTTTCATCTCCAGCGCTGGATGGGCCAAGTACTACCTTGTATTTGCAAAGACAGATGACAGAAAAGATCCTATTGCTTTAATTGTTCCCGCACCGCTGAAAGGGCTTACTGTGTCTCCTCCGGAGAAAAAAATGGGTGGAGATTATTCACCTATAGCATCTTTGTCTTTTGATAATGTTACCGTCCCAGCAGAGTACATTGTCGGGAAAGTTGGAGACGGCTACAAAATAGCGATGGAAGGATTGCTCGGCGGTAGAATCAATATGGCAGCATGTGCCAACGGTCTTTCTGTGTCTGCACTCCAAACAGCCTTAGATTACCTTAAGACAAGGGAGCAATTTGGTAAGAAATTGATACAGTTTCAAGGCCTCCAATTTATGGTTGCGGATATGATGATGAAGCTTCAGGCTTCACGGCTGCTTACCCTTTATGCGGCGAGAAACCTCGATGCCAATACTGGAGATGAAAGGCTTTTTTCATCGCTTGCAAAGTGCTTTTCAACCGACAGCGCTATGGCGGTAACGACTGACTGTGTCCAACTGCTTGGAGGAGCGGGTTATATCAAGGAATATAAGGTTGAGCGGTATATGCGTGAAGCCAAGATGCTTCAGATTGTAGAGGGCACAAATCAGATTCAGCGGGTCATAATAGCTAAAGAGATGTCAAAAGAGGGATTTGCTATATAACCCGATGCGTGACTTTCCGCCGACAAATTCGTGGGGTAATGGCGCCCACCCAATACCCAATGGTACATCAATACCCAATGGTACGGGGTAACTTTCCAATGCCCAATAATGCCCAATGATGCCCAATTGCCCAATGGTACGGGGTAACTTTTTTCACTTTTTTCAAACTTTTTCTAACCCAAACCCAATGTGGCCATCCAATAGCACTGAATAAAATGAACAAGCATATCAAGGATATACAATACTCCCCAATCCCCACAATGGTATAAGGTAACTTTCTTCAACTCTTTGCGCCTTCTAAAAGGTGCGGGGCTACTTTGCAACCAATTAAAATGAACAAGGATATGAAAACACTAAAGACCTAACAGCATAAAAGAAGGTGTGAAACTATTTGAGCACAGACCTGATTTCAGAAATTATTCGTCAAATCCATAAATTAGCTCTTTTCCCCAAAAAGGTACGGGGTTACTTTTCACTTTAAGCCATAAAACCAATAAGATATACTACATGGTATTGATATTACTCACCTATAGACACTTTGTCAGGGATACTTCGGCTCCGTAAACCGTCTTTATATCTTCTGCTAACATAACATATTGACAAGAAGGGGTTTTTACAAGATACCTCAGACCCTTTCCTCAGAGATCTTCCTAAGAGCTTCAATACTTTTCAACCCTATATGATAAGGTCTTTTAAGATCCAACAACCCATCCCTCTCCATAGCCTTTGTCACCCTTATCGCTGTCTCTACTGTTATCCCGGTCAAATCAGCCAATTCTTGACGGGATAGGGACACTACGGGAAATTCTCCATTATTACAATCCACCATTCTGTTAGCCAAAGCAACTAAAGCTGAAGCCACTCGTACCTGCGCTCTGTCATGAGCTAACGAGCGGGAAAAGTTGTGAGATCGTCTCAACCGCTCTGAAAGCGCCAAGAGTAGCTCTCTGTAAAGCTGGGGGTTGCTCTCCAAAAACGGATTAAGTAAAGGAGATGGTATGCAGATAATTCTAGAGAGCTTCTGCGCCCTTACGGTAACGCCACTCTGCGCAGATGGATACACCATAGTAAGACCCAAAATATCTCCCGGAGATACAAAATCTACTATCAGCTCCTTACCGCAGTCAGAGCTTTTAACCATTAATAAAAGCCCATCTAATACCAAAAAACAATCAATCCCCTCCTCACCCTCAAAGTAAAGCACTTCCCCTCCCTTAAGGATGCGAATCTTTGCCTCAGATGCTAATGTCTTAAGATCTTGTTCACGAAGTGCTGCAAAGAGAGGGAGCTTTTTCAAGGCGAGTTCTATCTCTTCACAGGCTGCACTTG
>RFKT01000245.1 GCA_003694225.1 Candidatus Dadabacteria bacterium | reverse complement strand
TTACAAGATAGGGGAGGTTCATGAGGGGGCAGCAACTATGGACTACATGGAGCTTGAGCAGGAGCGAGGTATAACCATTACTTCTGCGGCTACCACGTGTTTTTGGTCGGGTTCAAGGGGGAACTATCCAAAACATGTCTTTAATATAATAGATACTCCCGGGCATGTTGATTTTACTATTGAGGTGGAAAGGAGTCTGAGGGTGTTGGATGGAGGAATCGTTGTATTTGATGCTGTTAACGGGGTTGAGCCTCAGTCAGAGACCGTATGGCGTCAAGCAGATAAATTTAGGGTTCCAAGGATATGCTTTATAAACAAGATGGATAAAGCAGGAGCAGACTTTCGTAAGAGCGTAGAATCCATTAGGGAGAGGCTTGGCGCGAATCCTGTTATGGTACAACTTCCGATAGGCGCCGAGAGTTCATTTGAGGGAGTAATCGATATTATAGAGAGGAAAGCTATTTATTATGAAGACGATTCGCTTGGCGCCAAGTTTGAGTTTAAGGAGATTGCTGATGAATATAAGGATGATGTTGAAAAGGCCCGGGAGGCTCTCCTTGAAAATGTTGCTGAAGCAGATGAAGAACTTTTGGACAAGTATTTAAGCGGTGAGGAATTGACAGTTGATGAGATTAAAAAGGGATTAAGGAAGTTGTGTTTGTCGAGGGAGGCCTTTCCTGTATTTTGTGGAAGCGCATTTAAAAATAAAGGTGTTCAACCATTGCTCGATGGTGTTATTGATTACCTACCATCTCCAGTAGATATACCGCCAGTAAAAGGGGTGGATCCAAAGGATCATGACAAAGAGATCATAAGAAGGGCCGATGATGATGAGCCACTGGCAGCGTTGGCGTTTAAGGTTGTCACAGATCCATATGTGGGGGTTTTGACTTTTGTCAGGGTGTATTCCGGTGTGTTGCGCACTGGCGATACAGTCTTGAACAGCACAAAGGGGAAAACCGAGCGTGTGGGACGGTTGGTGAAGATGCATGCCAATAAACGGGAGGAGATCAAGGAGATCCACGCAGGTCATATAGGAGCAGTGGTGGCAATGAAAGAAGCAATTACGGGTGATACCCTATGTGATCCTAATAATCCTATTCTTTTGGAGGCTATTCAGGCGCCTGATCCCGTTATCTCGGTGGCTATAGAACCCAAAACAAGGAGCGATGAAGAGAAACTGGGAGTAGCATTGTCTAAGCTCAGCAAGGAGGATCCCTCGCTCAGGCTTTCAATAGATCATGAAACTGGGCAGACAATTATTTCTGGAATGGGTGAGCTACATCTGGAGGTTGTAAGGGACAGGTTAAAGAGAGAGTTTAATGTAGATACCAATATGGGCAAGCCACAGGTGGCTTATAGGGAGACGATTCTTGGAAATGCTGAGCATGAAACCAAATATGTTAAACAGACAGGTGGGCGTGGACAGTATGGCCACGTATGCCTCAGGGTTGAACCTCTCGATCCGGGTGGTGGTTTTGAGTTTGTCGATGAGATTAAGGGAGGTATTATTCCAAAGGAGTATATTCCTGCTGTTCAAAAGGGGGTCGAAGAAGCTTTGGCAGGTGGAGTGCTTGCTGGCTATCCGGTTGTAGATATTAAGGTTACTTTATTCTTTGGTAGCTTCCATGAAGTGGATAGCAGTGAGATGGCTTTTAGGATTGCTGCAAGCCAGTGCATCAAGGAAGCTTGTAGTAAAGCTGGTTTGCAGTTGCTTGAACCTATTATGTCACTAGAGGTTATCGTTCCGGAGGACTTTGTCAGTAATATAGTAGGTGATCTGAACAGAAGGAGGGGACAGATTCAGGGTATGGAACCAAGAGGAGGAGGGCAAGCTGTAAGAGCGTTGGTTCCCCTGAGTGAGATGTTTGGCTATGCTACTGACCTGAGGTCTATGTCTCAGGGAAGGGCTAGCTTTACCATGGAGTTTAAGTGCTATGCGCCAGTTCCTGCTAATATACAGGAGGCTATAGTAAATCGATAGCACTTGTTGTAAATTTTTGTTTGTGTTATTAACGTTGTTGTTTAATGTTTTATTGTTCTTATTAATATTTAAGGAGATTGATTATGTCTAAGCAAAAATTCGAGAGAACAAAGCCACACGTGAATGTTGGTACAATAGGTCACGTTGACCATGGAAAAACCACACTAACGGCAGCTATAGTTAAGACTCAGGCTCAAGAGGGCCTAGCGCAGGAGATCTCATATAAAGATATTGCAAAAGGTGGAACGGTTAGGGATGAGACCAAGACCGTTACAAT
The DNA here is from genome assembly GCA_003694225.1 of Candidatus Dadabacteria bacterium. Taxonomy (GTDB): domain Bacteria; phylum Bdellovibrionota_C; class UBA2361; order UBA2361; family J135; genus J135. Next base: position 3,243 of record RFKT01000245.1, on the reverse strand, counting down.
CGCTAGTGCGCATGTAGAGTATGAAACTGAAAACAGGCACTACGCTCACGTAGATTGTCCGGGACACGCAGACTATGTGAAGAATATGATTACCGGTGCGGCGCAGATGGATGGAGCGATATTAGTAGTTAGCGCTGCTGATGGACCCATGCCGCAAACAAGAGAGCACATTCTCCTTGCACGTCAAGTGGGTGTTCCATACATAGTAGTTTTTCTAAATAAGGTTGATCTAGTAGATGATGAAGAGCTGTTGGAGTTAGTAGAAATGGAGGTTAGGGATCTCCTCAATCAGTATCAATTCCCCGGAGATGATACTCCTATAGTAAAGGGAAGCGCTCTTAAGGCTCTGCAAGGAGAGGATAGCGAGATAGGAATACAGAGCATAAAGAAGCTTCTTTCTGTACTTGATGAGTACATTCCGGTTCCAGAAAGGGATGTTGATAAGCCTTTCTTGATGCCGATAGAGGATGTGTTCTCTATTCAGGGAAGAGGAACAGTAGCGACAGGTAGGATAGAGAGGGGTGTAGTGAAGGTTGGTGATGAGGTAGAGGTTGTTGGATTAAGGGAAACTAAAAAGACTACTGTTACTGGAGTAGAGATGTTTAGAAAACTCCTAGATGAGGGGCGAGCAGGTGATAATGTAGGGTGTCTGCTGAGAGGCTTGAAACGCGAGGAGGTAGAAAGAGGTCAGGTCTTGGCAGCGCCGGGAACGATAACCCCTCATACAAAGTTTAAAGCGGAGGCCTATATATTAACTCAGGCTGAAGGTGGAAGGCATAAGCCCTTCTTTAATGGTTATAGACCGCAGTTCTACTTTAGAACTACTGATGTAACAGGCACTATTAAGCTACCGCCAAATGTTGAGATGGCGATGCCCGGAGATAATGTTGCTATGGAGGTTGAGCTAATTCAACCGATAGCATTGGAAAAACAGGTGAGGTTTGCAATTAGAGAAGGTGGAAGAACGGTTGGTGCAGGTGTTGTTACAGACATTATAGAGTAGTAAGCGCTATCTTTTGTTGAGGTGGGTGCTTAATGCTTGTTAATTGTAATAACTATTAGTTGTTTATAGAAGGAGCAATTGATGTTAGGTGGCCAGAAGATACGCATAAAGTTATGTGGTTACGACCACAAGGCGCTTGATTCAGCTGTGGCTGAGATTGTTCAGATCGTTAGGAGGACAGGGGGTAAGGTGTCCGGCCCCCTGCCCTTGCCAACTAGGATCGAACGATTTACGGTCAATAGGTCTCCCCATGTGGACAAACGTAGTCGTGAACATTTTGAGATTAGAACACACAAGCGGCTGTTGGATATTCGCGAGCCAACACAGCAAACTATTGATGACTTAGGAAAACTAGAGTTGTCTACAGGAATCGATGTAGAGATAAAACTGCAGTAATAATGAGAGGCTAGTGAGAGATGGATAAGGTATATGCAGAAGGACTAATTGGGCGGAAGCTTGGAATGTCCATAGCGTTTGATAGTTCGGGAGTGGTTCCAGTAACACTTATAAAGGCGGGTCCATGTGTTGTTCTGCAGGTTAAAACAAAAGAAAAAGATGGATATCAAGCAATGCAGCTAGGGTTTGAAAGTAAGAAGATTCAGCGAGTCAATAAACCCATGAAGGGGCATTTTAGGGCTGCTGGGCAGGGTGCATATTATTTTGTGAAGGAAATTAGATGTGATGTAGATAAGCTGGGTGTGCAGGTTGGTCAGGTTTTAAATGTGACTGATATATTTAGAAAGGGAGATAGGGTGGACGTAACAGGTAATAGCAAGGGGAGAGGTTTTGCAGGTGTGGTGAAAAGGCATAATATGTCAGGTCAGCCTGCTTCTAGGGGAACACATGAGTACTTTAGGCATGTAGGGTCGATCGGATGCCGCAAATTTCCCGGAAGGGTTCTTAAGGGAAAGAGAATGCCCGGCAGGTATGGCAACGAGCAGGTGACAGTTGTCAATTTAGAAGTAGTGGGAATTGATGAACAAGATAATTTAATAATCGTAAAGGGTGCAGTTCCGGGACATAAAGGTTCTCTGGTTGCGGTTAGAAGGTCAAAGAGAGGGTACGATGGAACGAGAGTAATAGAGGGCAAGTCGGATAGTAACCAAGAAGGAGACGTCCAGAGAAATGATAAAGCTGTTGCGCAGTAAGTTGAGGAAGAGAGGAGCGCGGATATGAATTGGCAGATTGTGGTGAAGAACATACAGGGAGAAGAAGTTGGAAAGGTCGAGGTGCGGGTAAGTGATCTGCGTGGAGCAGAGACCAGTGAACTTACGCCCCGTGTGTGGCAGAAGTTTGCTAGATGTATACATGAAACGGTTCTATGGCAGAGGGCAAAGCGCAGGTCAGGTACTCATAAGGTTAAAACGCGGGGTGAGTTAGCGCATAGTGACAGAAAGCCATGGAGGCAGAAGAAAACAGGTAGAGCAAGGGCTGGAACCAAAAACTCACCGCTGTGGAGGGGTGGAGGTATTGTGCATGGACCAGTGCCTAGGGATTATTCCTACAAACTTCCGAAAAAGGTGCGTAAAATTGCTCTACTGGGCTCTTTGATAGATAGGATTAATTGTGAGAAGGTAGTAGTGGTAGACGCATTAAGGGGGCTTACAGGCAAGACAAAAGATGGAATTAGGTTCCTTGATTGTTTGGGCATAAATAGGGGGGAGAGAGTATTGGTGGTATGTAATGGGGAAGATGCAGTGATTAGGTCGCTTAGGAATATCCCTTGGATAAGTTTAATAGAAGGGGCATATGGAGTTAATACCTATGATCTCTTAAGAAATGAAATTTTGCTTATACAAGAGGAAGATTTTCATAAATTGTTAAGGAGAGTTAGTGTGGGCAGTTCGTCGGAAGAGAAGCAAGCAGCATAAGTTGTGTGAAAGATATGGTGTGTGAGAAGGGATAGAGAGAGTTGTATGGATAACAGTAAAATGAGAGCAGATACCAAGAGTTATGGGTGTATTCTCGGTGCTGTTTTGACTGAGAAGACAACGCGTATGGGCGAACTTGGGCAGTATGTGTTTCGAGTTGATAAAAGGGCTACTAAAACAGATATTAAGAGATCTGTAGAGAAGGCCTTCCGGGTTTCTGTGGTTAAGATAAATACTATTAATGTGCGCGGGAAGGTCAAACGTAGGGGAAGGGATATCGGAAAGCGTAGGGATTATAAGAAGGCGATAGTGTGGTTAAAACCCGGCGATAAGATAGATATAGTTGAGGGCTTGTAAGAAGGATTTCTA
>RFKT01000244.1 GCA_003694225.1 Candidatus Dadabacteria bacterium | reverse complement strand
GGTTGGTTTATATATTAGGGCAGGCAGAGCTATGGAAAGAGAGATAGAGTCAGAGCCTGATGTTGTGGAGGCTACAGGAGATAGAACGGTAAATCTACAGTATACCAATTCAGATATAGCTATTATTTTTCTCGGCAGTGAACAGGAGAGGGTAGTTACGCTCACGGCACAGAGGATGGCAGACCTTAGGGAATGCCTCTGTAAGGTTGAAGAAAGAAAGGTCAAGGGGCTGGTAATCACAGGGCCTCATCAGGATATGTTTACTGCTGGCGCTGATATCAATGCGATAGGAGATGTTGATTCTCCAGAGAAGGGAAGAGAACTTGCAGCGGAGGGCCAGAGCCTATTTGGGAGGATAGCTTCTCTTCCCTTTCCTACTGTAGCCGCTATCTCAGGGCCTTGTGTAGGAGGGGGTTTTGAGCTTGCGTTAAGCTGTAAGTATAGAATAGCGGCTGATACAGATAGGACTATAATTGGGCTTCCAGAAACCAAGTTAGGAATCCTCCCAGGTTTCGGCGGGACGCAGAGGCTGCCCCGTTTAATTGGAGTCAGGCCTGCACTTGATATTATTCTTTCCGGAAAAACTCTAAATGCTAAGAAGGCATTCGCTGCGGGTCTGGTAGATGGCCTTGCATCTCCTGATGATCTTTTAGAAGAGGCGATTAAGATTATTGACGGCACTAAGTATATTGCTTCAAGAAAGCTAGGGCTGTTAGAGCACCTCTTAACTTATACCTCTATCGGCCGCTTTTTTGTGCGGCGCGGTGCTGAGAAGGCCTTAAAAAGGAAGACAAAAGGATTTTATCCGGCCCCCCCAAAGGCTTTGGAATGTGTGCTTTATGGGCTTAAACACGGCATAGAGAAGGGGCTTCAAAAGGAGGCGCAGGAGCTTGGCTCTCTTATTGTGACACCGGAGTGCAAAGCTCTAGTTAAGATCTATTTTTTAACTGAAGCCTCCAAAAAGCTTGGAAAACGAAGGGCTGGTGAAGTTAAAGGATGGGAGACATTTGTTATAGGTGCAGGCGCAATGGGGGCCGGCATAGCGGCCGCTTTGGCAAAGAAGGGCTATACGGTATGGTTGAAAGATAGGACTCAATCTGCGGTTGATGCAGGGCTCGGGCGAATCAAGAACGAGCTTGAAAGGTCTCGATCGCTTTCAGAGAGCGATAAGAAACAAGCGCTGGCACAGGTAAAGTGTACCACTGGAGATCCTCACACACTTTCTAAGCTTTCCTTTGTGATAGAGGCTGTGTTTGAGGATATGGAGATAAAGAAGGCTATCTTCTCTGAACTAAGTTCGAAGGTAAATGAGGAGGCAATATTAGCTACCAACACATCTTCACTTTCTGTAAGTGAAATTGCTTCGGTGGTTGTTAATCCTACAAGGGTAGTCGGCATGCATTTTTTCAATCCTGTAGCCAAGATGCCTCTGGTTGAGATTGTGATGGGGAGAGATACGGCAGAAAAAACTGTTGCGCTTACCGCTGCCTTGGCAGTACGTCTTGGCAAATATCCCATAGTGGTAAGGGATGTGCCGGGGTTCCTTGTAAATAGGATCCTTTTTCCATATCTGAACGAAGCCATGTTTTTGGTCATGGATGGGTATAAGATTGAGGATATAGATAGGGCAGCCTTAAAGTTCGGTATGCCTATGGGTCCAATCAGGCTTTTAGATGAGGTTGGATTAGATGTTGGTGGACATGTGGCTGAGATAATGGAGGCTGGTTACGGAGATAGGATGAAAGCCCCAAATCTTGCAAAACTTATGGCGCAAGCTGGAAGAAAGGGGAGAAAAAATGGCATGGGGTTTTATGATTTTAAGGGAAAGAAGGCAGTGCCTTGCCCCAATTTAAGGTCGATCCTGAAGATTGAAGCTCCGGTTGTGTCAAACCCTTCTGCAGAAGAGATTAGTGATAGGCTTTTTTATCCGGTTATAAATGAAGCTGTCAGATGCCTTGATGAAGGTGTAGCAGGCAATCCCGGCAGAGAGGCTGCGTGTCAGGTAGACCTCGGCTCAGTTATGGGATTTGGATTTCCGCCATTTAGAGGAGGGATCCTCCATTACGCCGATAGCCTTACCGCCTCAAAGGTGCTTGATAAGCTTGAGTGGCTTTATGAGCGTTTTGGAGATAGGTTTAAGCCTTGGGACGGGATTAAAACACGGGCGGCAGCGCATTATAGTTTTTATAGGGATCTATAGCCTGCTTTTAAGCAAAGCTTCATTGAGCCTTTTTCTATATGGCAATTGCCGAAGTAAGGCTTATAGGATTCAATGTGTAGAGCTGAACGCTTTTTAATGGAGTGTATATGGCTGTTGGATTGGCTGAATTAATCATAGTGTGCATCCTTCTTGATTGGTTCCTGAACAAATTCGGTGTGCCGGGACTGGTAGGGATGCTCTTGTTGGGGATACTCTTTGGGCCTTACGGCATGGGGTGGCTGTCGCAAGATCTGTTAAATATCTCTCAGGATCTTCGTCTTATCGCCCTTATCGTAATCCTTTTAAGAGCTGGATTGGAGCTTAGCAAGAAAACCTTGGCAAAGGTTGGCGTAAGAGTAATTCTTCTTTCATTCCTGCCCGCTGTGTTTGAGGGCGCCGCCATAACTGCTATTGCCCCCCAATTTTTGGATATTTCATATTTTGAGGCTGCAATTTTAGGCGCTGTTCTGGCCGCCGTTTCTCCTGCTGTTGTGGTGCCGTTAATGATAGAGTTTATTGATAAACGGATGGGCGTTGAAAAGGGCATACCCACACTCGTGCTTGCTGCCTCATCGATAGATGATGTGTTTGTGATAGTGATCTATTCAATTCTTATAGGCATGTATGTGGGCGAAGGAGGCAATAT
>RFKT01000243.1 GCA_003694225.1 Candidatus Dadabacteria bacterium | reverse complement strand
TCGTAGAACAGAGCATATTCTTCCTATCACTGTCAAAACAGGTCCATTTCCAGATTTTGCAACCGATCTTCAAGCTGCCACAGTTGCCGCCGCATGCACTGCTAAAGGAAAAAGCGTTATCGAAGAAACCATATTTGAAGGCAGATGGGGACATATTCCAGAGCTTAGAAGGATGGGTGCAAAGATTTCAATAGATAGAGGTGCTGCTTATATAGAGGGTGTCTCACAGCTAAGCGGAGCACCGGTAGAAGCAGGAGATATTCGAGGAGCAGCAGCCCTTGCATTAGCAGCACTTGGTGCAAAAGGAACTACAAAGATCTACGGTGTAGACCACCTCCGAAGGGGCTATGAAAACTTTGAAGATAAATTGATAAAACTTGGGGCCTCAGTGAAGTATAAATTCGAAGATATGGAAGATATGCTTGCAGTGGGCTGCTGACCACCCAACACAATGAAACAGTTACCCCTTGATATACGAGTAAGACCAAGATACAGACCTGAAGCATTTGTACTGCACAGCGGAGTTGCACATTGTTATAATTTTATCCTTAAAAGCGTCTACGAAAGAAGATTCGGCATATTCCTTGTGACTGCTCCCACTAGATATGGAAAAACTCATCTTGCCCTGCGGCTTTATAGCGACCTAACGAGCAAAGTACAGATCAACACTTTATTTAAGGCAGGATATGAATTTAAGGAATGGCTAGACAACTTCTCGCCGCATAATAAACTATCTTCCAACAAGGTGATCATAGTAGATGAATCTGAAAAATACTTCACTGCAACCAATCCGGGAGCATCGGGCAAATTTGTAGAATTTATCGAATCCAGTAGAACAGAGGAAAGAAACGTAATATTCTTAAGCTCAATGCGTCCGGAATATTTCCCCTGCGATGATCACATAATGAGTCGACTTAAGGAAGCTCATATAGTTTCCATAGCGCCTCCAGACGATGAATCCATACCTGAGATTTTATACCAAATTGGCAGGCAGTGGGGAGTGAATCTTTCAAAACGAAATATAAGCTTTCTTCAAAAACGACTAAGGCGAGATATTCCAGCACTAGAGCAGTACCTATTTCGACTACTTCACTTGTCCAAGGTCATGGGAGTAAAGATAGGGCACAATGTGATCTCAGAAGCCCTGTAATAACCAAGAGCCATATGCACCGCCTATCTGTAGGTGCACGAAGGAATACCCCTGCTTAAGACCTAAGAGAAAATGCTCTTACATCTCCTCTTAAATCCATAAAAAAAGAGAGGGAATTGTAAAATTCTTTATGCCGCCCCTCAGCCATTAACTTACTGCAATAGGAAGATATATACTCCCTCTTTGAAGGATCCATCTCACAGAGAAAAATCCCATTTACTGCTAGATATTCCGGAACATTCTTTATAATTCTATAAGTGTGCCAAAGACCTCGTTCAGGGCTAAAAAGCGCTTTATCAGGTTCATAACTCAATTCTTTGGGCAAGGATTCTTTCTTAGTTGCATCAAGATAGGGGGGATTAGACACAATAATTTTAAATTTCTCGCCAAAGACTGGAACGAATAGATCCCCCTCTATCAACAGACTATAATCTATCAGAGCATAACGCCTTAAGTTTTCTCTTGCTACTTCAAGGGCTTCCCTGCTTATATCAACACCAGTGATCTTAAAACTCCTTTTTCTTTTCTTAAGCTCCACCCCCAACGCTACCATCAAAGCACCGCTTCCGCATCCAAGATCCAGCACACAGATTTTTCCGGGATAGCCCTCAGCGGCATCCAGCGCCAGTTCCACTAAAAGTTCAGTTTCCGGGCGGGGTACAAGGACAGAACGATTAACATAAAGATTCAACCCCCAAAATTCCTTCTCTCCCGTTATGTAAGCCACAGGCTCCCCATCCCGCCGTTTTTTAAGGAGCAGACAGAATTTTTGAACAATAGCTTTCGGCAGACACTCATTTTGCCTTAAGACAAGATCTTCTTTAGAACAGCCCAAAACATGAGCCAAGATAAGCTCGGAATCTAAGCGCGGAGAGCTGCTGCCTTCTAAAGAGAGAGCCGCTTTTCTTAGCAGATCACCAATGGAGCCCCCTTCTTCTTTCCTCTCTAACAAAGCGCCCATAAAACCTGAGATCTGTCACTATATCCCCATCTAAAGTCTCTTAAAGGTAATTTCATGCTTAATGCCTTTAAGAGGCCTTCCTCCAACCTCTGCATAAGGAAAAATAAAATAATTCAAGGGAGCACCCTTTTGTGGAGGTTCTAAGATTAAATTTCTTCCTTGAGAAAATTCTATCCGGTTTGATGGAAGCAAACCTAAATAGCGGTCTTTAAGACCTGTTTTTTTCGCCTCCGTTGCATCAAGCGGCTTCCACCCAAAACTGCTGTCATATGCCTCTGCCCAGCAATGGTATCCAGGCACCTTGCCCTCTTTTTTCTCCGGGGGCATTGGAAGACCTATCTTAAAGCGCGCGGGAATTTTCTCTACCTTTGCCATTTCAATAAAAAGCGAGTGAAAATCAGTGCAGTTTCCCCTTTTATTCGAGCAAGCCCACACCGGATCTCCCCTTCCCCAACCTGTTCCGCTTTTATCGTACCTAAGGTTGTCAACCACATAGTTATAAAAAGCCTTTATCTTATCAGAATCACTTTTCAGGCCCTTTGCAGTGCTTTTTGCAAGCTTGACAATCCGCGAATATCCAGCAGTTACAGTAAGTGGAGTAAGATACATACTTGGATCTGCATAAGCCAGCCTGTTTACCTCCTCTTTTGCTATTCCGCTATAGGGGCTTCTTTTAACCACAAATCTGATTGAAACTTCCATAGGGAGAGCGGAAGCATTCCCATAAATGTAAACCATCCTATTGCCATACTTCTTTTCCCTGGTTATTTTCCACTTCAAAGGCGAAGAAACAGTGTAATCTTTTACCTGCTGGAACCTATGCTCCGCCGGGAAGGGAATCCATAAGGACAGCTCGCCGCTCTGTGAATCTGCATCCGCTTTTGCCTTCATGGCTGGAACAAAAACATTATAAACCAGCTCATAAGTTCTCGCCTCATCGAAAGGGATTGAAGAGCATATCCCTTTCAGCGGGGATAGAAGCAAGCCCGTAATAATATACACTGCTATTCTTGACATAATTCCCCCATTCATAAAACTAAAACTACTTTACGGGAGATGGTTCATCGTTGATGAATGTATATCTTGCCTT
>RFKT01000242.1 GCA_003694225.1 Candidatus Dadabacteria bacterium | reverse complement strand
GGGCGCGATTATTTGGAGATTCTCTTATGTGCGGAATCATTGCATATAGCGGCTATAGAAAGGCTTTGCCTATCTTGATTGAAGGGCTCCGCCGCCTTGAATACAGAGGCTATGACTCGGCAGGTGTTGCGCTCTGTGATGGAGAAAAGGTGTTTGTAACTAGGGCAGAAGGAAAGCTTTCAAACTTGGTTGAACTGCTTGAGGAGAAAGACGGCGGCGAAGATGCGACAATAGGAATAGGCCATACCAGGTGGGCTACCCACGGAAGGCCGTCAAGCACCAATGCCCACCCCCACACAGCAGGCAGAGTAAGTCTAATCCATAACGGCATCGTTGAAAATTACGCAGAGCTTAAAGAATCCCTTAAAAAGCAAGGGGTAAAGTTTAACTCGGACACAGACACAGAGATTATAGCCCACTTGTTAAATATACACCTGAGCAATTCAGAGGATAAAATTGAGGCTTTAAGACAAGTATGCGCTGAGATAGAGGGAAGCTATGCATTTGTTGCATTTGACGCTCAAGATCCCTCAAGGCTTATGATTGCAAAGAACTCCTCTCCTGTAATTATAGGCAAAAAAGAGAGGGAGGTCTTTGTCGCAAGCGATGTATCGGCGCTTTTAGAACATACGCGAGATGTAATCGCTGTGCATGATGGAGATATAGCTGTTGTCTCTCCTGAAAGAATCTACATAGAAAACAATGGAAAAGAAGTAATACGCCAATCCCACCATATAACATGGGATCCAGTGACCGCCCAAAAAGGCGGGTATAAGCACTTTATGTTAAAGGAGATATTTGAACAGCCGGAGGTAATTGGAGATACAATCCGAGGTAGATTGGATAGAAAGGCAAATGCAATAGATATCTCAGAGATGCGACTTACAAAAGAAGATCTTGAGCCTATAAAAAGAGTAATACTTATTGCGTGCGGCACGGCATGGCACGCCTGCCTGGTGGGGAAATTCTATATTGAAAGCTTTGCCGGGCTTCCCTGTGAAGTGGATTATGCATCTGAGTTCAGATACAGGGATCCTATCCTTGATAGCTCCACTTTGGTTGTAGCTGTAACCCAATCCGGAGAAACCCTTGATACCCTTTCTGCAATTACCCTTGCTTCCAAGTCCTGCATGACTGCCGCAATATGCAATGTGATAGGCTCATCCATTACAAGAGCCACAGATAGAGTGCTGTTTACAAGGGCGGGACCGGAGATAAGTGTTGCTTCAACAAAGGCTTTTACGACTCAGCTTGTATCGCTCTATATGCTCGGCCTTTACATAGGTCAGACAAAGGGAAGGATCGACAAAGAAACCGCCAACACCCTTATAAAAGAGCTGACTAAACTTCCAGCAGTAGCTGAAGAATCGCTTAAATGTGAAGAGAAGATCAAAAGCCTTGCACAAAGGTTTCATCTAGCCAAAGATTTTCTCTACTTAGGAAGGGGGCTTTGCTATCCGATCGCCCTTGAAGGCGCATTAAAGCTTAAAGAGATATCCTATATACACGCAGAGGGATATCCAGCAGGAGAGATGAAGCACGGTCCCATAGCGCTTATAGATGAAAATATGCCCGTTGTTGTTGTGCTTCAAAAATCTGATATATATTTTGATAAAACATTGTCAAATCTAAAGGAGGTTGAAGCTAGAGGAGGCAAAATCCTTTCTGTTACCGACACAACAGGGCACGGAGAGCTTGCCAAGATATCTCACTGTGTAGTGGAAATCCCTTATATATCACAGTGGTTATCCCCTATTACCTTATCTCTTCCACTTCAACTGCTGGCCTACTACATAGCTGTTGAAAACGGAACGGATGTGGATCAGCCCAGAAACTTGGCAAAAAGCGTTACGGTAGAGTAATATTAAGAGGGGGGCTTTGCTTTTTGTTAAATTGCTGGATATACTAATATTACTAAAATAGGGCAGATGGCGCTTGGGCTTTTATTAAATTTACGGGGGCTAAAAAGATATGGCGAGAATTACAGTAGAGGACTGCTTAAAGAAGGAAAATAACAGATTCAGCCTTGTTTTGCTTGCATCTTACAGGGCAAAACAGCTCTTGAGTGGAGCTGAACCCCTAACAGACACAAAAAACAACAAGGCCATAGTGACTGCCCTAAGAGAGATTGCAGCAGGGAAGGTTCGATTTATGACTGAAGAAGAAATAGCAGAAGAGGAAAGAGCTAAAAAAGAGGCTGAAGAACGGGCGGCCGCGGGGGAAAACGGCACCGGGGCTGAGCAGAGAAGCGATAAAGAAGCTGTCCCATCTTCGCCATCTGAAGCATCTAAAGGGGAAGGCGCCGAATAAGGCAGGTGTCATTCTTTTGCGGCATTCTTTCCATGCGCTAATATGGCAATAGAGGGATGGATTTCAACACATTAGTAAAGAGTGTAGAATCATATCATCCTAATCCGGATTTAAATCTTCTAAAGCGAGCTTATGAATTTGCAGAAAAAGCCCATCAGGGGCAGGTCAGGGCCTCTGGAGAGCCTTATTTTACACATGTAGTTGAAACAGCCCTTTTGGTTGCCAAGTTAAAACTTGATATCGCATCAGTTGCAGCGGCTCTCCTTCACGATACTATAGAAGACTGTGACGTCACTGAAGACGAGCTTGCTGAACACTTCGGATTGGAGATCTCAGAAATAGTACAGGGGGTAACAAAGTTAACCAGAATAGAGTTCGACTCCCTTGAGGAGCGGCAGGCGGAAAACTTTAGAAAGATGCTTGTCGCAATGGCGCGAGATATCCGGGTGGTTTTAGTAAAACTCTGTGACAGGCTTCATAATATGCGTACATTAGAGCATCTACCTCCAAGAAAACAGAGGATTAAAGCAAAAGAAACTAAAGAGATCTATGCCCCTATTGCAAACCGGTTGGGAATACACTGGCTTAAGTCTGAACTTGAAGATTATTGCCTCCTATACCTAAGACCTGAGGTATATGAGCTTATAAAACAGAAGATGGAAGAGCGCGGCTCAGAGTGGGATAAATACATTGAAACTGTAACTAAGATGATTAAGGAGGTGTTGGAAGCCAATGGAATCTCGGCCGCAATTAAAGGGAGGGCAAAGCATTTCTATTCCATCTGGCAAAAGATGGAGAAGAACAACCTTACGTTTGAAGAGATCAATGACATCTTAGGCTTTAGGGTTATTGTAGCGACAGTAAGGGCGTGCTACGAAACTCTCGGAGTAATACACGCCACATGGAAGCCAGTGCCGGGAAGATTTAAGGATTATATAGCAATGCCAAAGCCGAATATGTACCAATCACTCCATACAACTGTGATAGGCCCTGAGGGGCAGAGAATAGAGCTTCAGATTAGAACATCGGAGATGAACCGTGTGGCAGAGGAAGGTATTGCAGCCCATTGGAAGTATAAGGAAGGAAAGATTACAACGGACACGAGCTTTGACCTTCAGTGGGTACGTGAGCTAGTAGAGACCCAACAATATCTGAGCAATCCTGATGAGTTTATTCAGTCTGTAAAAGGGGAGCTTTTCCCTGAAGAGGTCTTTGTATTTACTCCAAAAGGAGATCTAATAAGGCTTCCCTACCTTGCCACCCCGATTGATTTTGCCTATGCGGTACATACAGATGTGGGACACCAGACAACAGGAGCTAAGGTAAACGGCCAGATTGTACCCTTGGATTATAAGCTGCACAATGGAGACACGGTTGAGATTATAACCTCCAAAAACCACGTGCCGAGCAAAGACTGGCTTAATTTTGTCAAAACCTCCAAGGCAAAGCAGAGAATAAGATCATTTTTAAGGGCTCAAGAACGGGCAAAGAGCCAACATATAGGCTATGAACTGCTTGCAAAGGATCTAAGAAAGGTAAAGCAGAGCATAAAGAAACTTATAAAATCCAAAAAGCTTCTTGAAATTGCCCAAGAGATGGGCCTAAAGAGCGTAGATGAGTTATATGCAGAGATCGGATACGGCAAAATAAACACAACTAAGGTAATAGCCAAAGTGCTTCCGGACGAGACAGATCTGGAAGAAAAGCTCACCAAGAAAGCTTCGTCTTTAGAGCGCATATTCCAACGAGCCGCTAAAACATCCAGAAACAAAGTTGGGGTCAAGGTAAGCGGCATGGATGATATCCTTGTGAGGTTTGCAAAGTGCTGCGAGCCTCTTCCGGGAGATAGAATCGTTGGATTTATTACAAGAGGAAGGGGTGTAACCATACACCTTGCAAACTGCGCGCAGGTGCTAAAGAGTGACCCTATGCGCAGGCTTGATGTTGTATGGGATACCAAGGTAAAGGCGCCAAGAAGGATAAAGCTTACAGTGCATTCTCAAGACCAGATCGGTGTTTTGGCAAACCTCACCTCCGCTATCACAACAAACGGGGCAAACATTGCAAACGCTCATGTAAAAACAACACCTGACGGAAAGGCTGTAAATTCCTTTGAGATGCTTATAGAAGACGCCCGCCAACTGGAAAATATCCACCGAGCCCTTGAGATGGTGCCGGGGGTGATAAAGGTTGAAAGGGTAAGGCATATGAAGACTTCCATAAACATGGACGGAGAAACAAAGAGAAAGGATAAAAAATGACCGATAAGAACGAAAGCTTGATTGACAAAAACCCTCCCCACCCCTTCCCAAAGCCTTTGGGACACTATTCACACTTTGTATCAAAGGGCGGGATATGGTTTATAGCGGGGCAGATAGGGATCAACCCCAAGACAGGAGCCCTTGAAGAGGGCTTTAAGCCACAAGCAAAGCGGATTATGGACAATATTGAGTTAATACTTAATGAAAACAATGTAGGCCTCAATTCCATATTAAAGACTACAGTGTACCTCACGGATATATCTACTCTCTCTGAATTTAACGATATATATGCAGAGAAGCTTGGCTCTGTTTGTCCAGCCCGCTCTGCTGTAGAAGTTAAAAGCCTTCCAAATGGGGCGTTGGTAGAGGTTGAGATGTGTGGTTTTATGTGTCAAGGTGCATAGAGAAGATTATAAGTGATACCCTAAGTCAGGCGCTATATTCCTTGCAACTCGCAAAAAAAGTTCTATCTCTGCATCCGAGAGAGAACCCTTCCATCCTCCGCTAAGGCCTTTCCTATTTACTATCCCTCTATCTTTAACGGTGGGCATAGAAGGAGCTTGTGGAGGCTCCATCCCAATGGCTGAGCCTATCCTCTTAATCTGAAGGTTGAACTTTCTCTTTAGCTCTTCGTACCTGATAATAGTAATAACATCCCTATAGGGAAGCCAGCTTTCTGCATGAAGAGCCCATCTTTCAAACATATTAGAGCCCTTCTTTTTGCTGTAGCCTCCATCAAAGGCGTATTTGGTGGGATCTATCCATACAAGTTCCTTTAGGGAAGAAGTTTGGGGAAAGATATCAAGCCCGACTGCATTAAAGTAATCGTAACAGCTTCTTACCACATCCCTTCCATCCCTTACGATATAAAATACATGGAAGTTCTCTAAAAGTTTATCCATTACTTCCTCGAAAAAATAAGCCTGATGGTGGCTTTTAAATATTCTCCGATCTCTCCTGTTGCAGATACTTAATATAAGGGATGAAAGATCCCTTGGATCGCCTCCGAAGCTAAGCTCTAAATTTGAATAAACGGAGAAATTCTTTGCTATAGAGTTTATCAAAAAATGTGTCCCCGATCTCTCATGAGAGACCACCAAGATATTTTTCATATTATCCGGATGAGGCAAAGGACATGCTCCAACCATGGATAAATTCTCAAGATCTATAATTGCCGCTCCAATATCTGGCGTGTCCATCTACTCTTTTCCTAAAGACATCCTAAAGACAGTATCCATCTCTGTTAGCTAATCTAACAATACAAGCCCTCTCCTCACTTTTAAAGGCAAAACCCTTTAGATATTTAAGATGTTAGAGGAGAAAGAGAAGTTTCATACCAAAGAAAGAAGGGCTTAATCTATAGCTTTTAATAGGATTATTTCTCTTTATTTCAAAAGGTTTGTTTAGTTGT
>RFKT01000241.1 GCA_003694225.1 Candidatus Dadabacteria bacterium | reverse complement strand
TTCTGGATGTATAAGAGAAAGCGCTAGCTCCATCCGGAATCTTTATCACCTGCCCCGCTTGAAGGCTTTTTGGATCGGCGATTCCATTTGCCTCTGCAATCCTCCGCCACGAAACGCCGTAGCGCTTTCCTATCTTATTTAGGGTATCACCGCGCCTGACCGTGTAATAAAAGTAATCGGAAGCAAAAAAAAACAGCCCGACAAAAGCAAGGCCGCAGCAACAAAGAGAGACCTTTTTATTCCATGCATCAACCTATGTAGAGCACAAGAAACCATATTCCCCTTTATGCCGCGGATTCTTTTCCATCTTGATTTTCCACAACAGACGATTTGCCGCCTTTTGGAGCTTTCCAGTAAAAATATGCAAGGGAAATTATACAAACAACGCCTAAAAGCCAATAACCTATGACCTTAGCGTAGTGATGGCTCTCTTGGCTTACTCCCAGCAGATACCCTAAGAGAGCTAAGATGATGACCCATATTCCCGCCCCAAGCGATGTCAACACAACAAACGGCAAAAGCCTCATCCTAGCCAAGCCTGCGGGAACAGAGATCCACTGCCTGACACCAAAGATAAGCCTTCCAACAAATGTGGCAAACGCTCCGTGTTGAAGAAAAGCGTTCTCCAACCTTTGAAACTTATGCTGGGGAAGGAAAAAATACTTTCCATATTTTAGGATAAACCTTCTTCCAAAACAGAGTGAAAGATAATAATTAATCAGAGCCCCGGCCAAACTACCCCCTACACCCGACAAAAGCACACCAATAAAACTCATATTTCCAAGATGCACCTGATAGCCTGCTGGAATAATAACCACTTCACTTGGAAAAGGGATAAAAGAGCTTTCTATAGTCATTAAGGCAAAAATGCCCGGATACCCCATATCACCTACCAGCTCTACCACCCTCTGAACAAAATAAGCAACCATCTCACTCACAATTATGGATTCCACTGCTCTAACTTATAACTTTCCACCTTTCCCCTCTCGTTCCGTGAGTACAGCCTCAAAAAGCTTTCTTGTTTCCCTACAGGCGCTATAAGCCTGCCACCAATATCAAGTTGCTCGAGAATAGCCGCAGAAATCTCCTCCACAGCAAAGGTAAATACAATTGCTTGGTAAGGGGCGTGGTCTTTCCACCCCTTATTTGTATCCCCAACTCGCAGTAAAACACCCTGATACCCACTCTCATCGAGCTTCCGCCTAGCCAACCTAGCCAACTGAGCGTTGTGCTCCACACAAAAGAGATCACATCCTATAGAGGCCATCAAGGCGGCGGGATACCCTCCTCCGCTCCCAATCTCTAAGACCTTAATCCCCCTTTTCACACCAACAGCTCCGTACATTCGCGCTAAGACTGATGGTCTCATCAACATAAATCCATAACCGACAGACACGGGTATGTCCCTCAACACATCACCACGATGCTCAGTAGGTACAAAATCTTCTCTCCTTACTACAGAAAAAGCAGAAATCAGCGCCGCTTCAATATCCAGATCTATAACACCCGCTGCCTCTACCACATGTTCAGCGAATTTAACCCTATCTTCACAATCCAAAGCACCTAACGCCACTGCTACACCTATCAACTATTGCATCTCAAAGATTTATCCCAGACACCCACTATGCACCTTTATACACGGCTTTTACACCAACGGAAAGAGATAACGTAAGATCTACATATATTGATTAAAAAGAGCGCAAAACGCTAGAAAAGCTTACGCCAGATGATAAAATCTCCTTTAAGCAAGCGATCATAAATTTACTTACCACCAGATAGCAAGGATTGTTCAAGCTTACACGCAACGAAGTTATCCTTAACTACAGAACATTCCACCTCGTCAAGCACATCTTTCATAAACCCGTTCAACAGAATCTTTCTTGCCTCATCTTCCGCTATCCCGCGGGATCTTAAGTAAAATATCGACTCGTCATCAAGCTGCCCCACGGTTGCCCCATGGCTGCATTTAACCTCATCAGCCCATATCTTAAGGTGAGGCAGGGTAGTCGCTGAAGCCGTATCAGTAAGCAAAATAGAGTCGTGAGATTGATAAGCTTCTGTGCCAATAGCTTCCTTTTCAACTATGATTGTCCCTCTAAAAACACCGGCAGAGGAGCCGCTATATACACCTTTAAATTTCTGGCTACTGCGGCTGTTAGGCTTAGAGTGTTTCATCTCTACAAGGTTATCTGAGAGCGCCGATGATTCCATTACAGACAAACCGCGCACCTGAGCCTTACAATGCTCTCCTTCGAGCGATATATAGCTCTCTTGCCTCACACTGCCTCCACCCTTGCACAGCAAATTCAGAGAAAGATTCGCAGAACTTTGCTGTTCCACAAATATTTGACTTATATGAAAAGAGGCGCTTCCTTCATCTACAATGGAAGAAAGCTCCACTTGAGCGCCCTCTCCGATAAAAAGCTCCGTTACCTCATTAAACACATACCCTTCCCCCTCTCCAAAATAGTATTCTGAGAGGCCTAACTTGCCTCCACCATCTACAATAATTAGCATTCTCGGCAAAATAGCCGCCCCGCTGCTGTTATTTAGATGCACAATATGAAGCCTTTCAAGTGAGTCGGTTACAACAATCCCTAAAATATCTGTAAAGAGAGCTCCATTCATCGAGAGAAAAAAAGATTCTTTGGCGTTAGAAAGCTGGAAGGCTTTATCAAGAGCCGCTGAGCAGTTATAAAGAGAAGCCGGATCCCCTAGCCTAAACACTGATGCGCCGTTAAAGGCGGCACAATCTGAATGGATATCGCTGTATATTCCGTTTATAAAGACCATCCGCGGAAAAGGAATCTTATCCAGCAGTTCTGTCTTTATCTGCCCAGCGCCGTTAACAGGCAATGACAAGTTTTTAGATTGATATGGCCCTAGATCTGTATAACGCCACAGCTCATCCTTTTTAGTAGGCCACCCAAGGCTTATCAGGCTTTTTGCAGCTTTTTCCCTTTCCTTTCCAAACCGCTGTGCGCCAGCAGCGGATGCCGCAACGTCAATATATTCCTCACACCATTTAAGGCTCTCTGGGAAATTCATTCCGTCAACCTCCAACAGCCCATTCATATCCTTTATCTTCCACCTCTGAGGCCAACCCTCTATCGCCGCTTTTTACTATCTTCCCATCCACCATTACATGAACCTTATCAGGCAGTATCAGATCCAACACCCTTTGATAGTGTGTTATCATGAGGAAACACTTGCGAGGATCTGACTTTCGAAGAACGTTTACACCCTCCGCTATAACCTTAAGTGCATCTACATCAAGCCCGGAGTCAGTTTCATCAAGCACAGCAAATATTGGGTCCAGCATCGCCATCTGTAGCACTTCATATCTTTTTTTCTCTCCTCCCGAAAAGCCCTCATTGACAGAACGCTTGAGCATCTCCTCTTTTACTCCCAAAAGGGACGCTTTCTCTGAGATCATCTTGTTAAACTCTCTGAGCCCTAGAGGCTTTAACCCCTTTGCCTTTCGAATACTGTTTAAGGCTGTTCTTATAAAGTAGCTTCCTACAACGCCTGGAAGTTCCACAGGGTATTGAAAAGCTAAGAAAAGCCCTTTCTGAGCTCGTTCTTCAGGAGACATTGACAGTAGATCTTCTCCCAAGAACTCAACAACTCCCTCTGTTACTTCATAGTCATCCTTTCCAATAAGGATATTGGCAAGCGTGCTTTTCCCTGCACCGTTTGGCCCCATAATGCCGTGAATCTCGCCTTCGCATACTTCAATATCAACGCCCTTAAGTATCTCTGAACCCCCTTTTACCCGCGCATGCAGGCCGGCAATCCTTAAAACTGTTTTAGCCATATTCACCTCATTACCTTAAAAAACTACTATCCGACGCTTCCCTCTAAGCTAATTGAAAGAAGCTGCCTCGCTTCTACAGCAAACTCCATAGGCAGGGTGCCAAACACCTCCTTACAAAAGCCGTGAACGATCATTGAGACAGCATTTTCAGCGTCAATTCCCCTCTGAGCACAGTACAAAAGCTGATCCTCCCCTATCTTGGATGTCGTTGCCTCGTGTTCTACCTTGGCGGTGCTGTTATGGACCTCTATATAAGGAAATGTATGTGCTCCGCACTCATTGCCGATAAGCAGAGAATCGCACTGGGAGAAGTTTCTAGCGTTATAAGCCCCCTTTGCAACCCTTACCAACCCCCTGTATGAGTTTTGCGCCTTGCCAGCGGAGATTCCTTTAGAGATTATGGTGCTTTGGGTATTGCGCCCAAGATGTACCATCTTTGTGCCTGTATCTGCTTGCTGATAATTATTTGTAAGAGCCACAGAGTAAAACTCCCCTATGCTGTTGTCACCCTTAAGTATGCAGCTTGGATACTTCCATGTTATGGCAGAGCCGGTCTCTACCTGAGTCCAAGAGATTCTCGCATTTGCATGGCATATACCGCGTTTAGTGACAAAGTTATAAATTCCACCATTCCCATCCTTGTCGCCCGGATACCAGTTCTGCACGGTAGAATATTTTATGTGCGCACCGGGCAACGCTACAAGCTCCACAACAGCGGCATGTAGCTGATTTTCATCCCGCATAGGAGCCGTGCATCCCTCCATATAGCTTACATAAGACCCTTCATCAGCCACTATCAAGGTCCTTTCAAACTGCCCAGTATTGGCAGCATTTATTCTGAAATAGGTGGATAGTTCCATAGGGCATTTTACCCCCGGCGGCACATACACAAATGATCCATCCGTAAACACGGCTGAATTCAGTGTTGCAAAAAAATTATCTGTATAAGGCACCACTGAGCCGAGGTATTTTTGTACGAGATCCGGGTGCTCTCTTACCGCTTCAGAGAAGGAACAAAAGATGATGCCGTGCTTTTGAAGCTCTTCTTTATATGTCGTGATTACAGATTCACTGTCAAAGACTGCATCCACAGCCACTCCAGCCAACATCTTTTG
>RFKT01000240.1 GCA_003694225.1 Candidatus Dadabacteria bacterium | reverse complement strand
ATATAAACAATTCCGAACAGTTATCTTCCTTACTCAATCATCCCTCAGTAGATGTGAAAGTTACACATTAAACAAAGGTCCCCATAACAACCAAAAAGCCTTTAATCCTAATGGAAACTGCTACTGAAACCACAGAAGCATCAAAAAAGCATCTAAAAAGGCCGTCGCCTTGTCCTAGACCCGCAGAAAGCCTAGAAGCTCTCATCTTACCTCCGGCAAAAAAACCTTCTCCTGCTGGGAGAGAAGTCAAACAGTCTTTTCCATCGAAGGTTCAAGAAGACCCCCATGTCAAAGTAATAATTGAGCGGTGTCGCGAAACCGATCTAATTCGCCGCCTCAAATCTGCAAATAGATTCCAGCATGAATTATCTCTTGCCACCTCTCCTCCACCCTATGCCCCGACCTCAGCCGCCGCAACGCTTCTTGGTTTTGAGCAATTTATAAAATCATCAAAAGAGATTTCTCGGGGTATAATAGAGATATTTAAGGGGCATGCATTAATCTTTACATATACGTTGTCTCTTCCCTTTAAAGGAATCAATCCTCCAGCATTCCTAAGGACATTAAAGAAAATTATCCCTTCAGTAGCCCTTGTGGGGAGAGCAGCCTTCAAGATTGCAAAAGGGGTACACCTTCTTGCACAAGCATTTACAAAAACCTCACTTGAAACCTTAGGGCTAGCCCCCTTTAAAAGAGCAATTTGGCGCTCACAACTAAGCAAAGAACAGGACAAAAAGGGGGAGATACTCGACGGAGTCACTACCTTAGCTATCAATACAGCTCTGGCATACCAACTGAGCCTCTGTGACCTTTTACAGTGCCTACCGACAGAAGATGCGATTACTCGCTCAATGATACTTGGAAACACATTTAATCTTGCTATCTCAACTATGTCAGCTCTAATGTCAAAGGCCGCCATGCCCCTTTTGTCATATGCAGTCTTAATTGGATGGCTTACCCGGCGAGGGCGAGAGAAAAAGGATGCCTTAACAAACATGGAACGGTTGGAACCGTTAATCCAAGAGGCATTCTCCAACTCACTCACAAGCGATAAAAAGAATTTTTTGATTGACTTAGGTAGATCAACAGCAGAAAGAAATCTGCAGGAAGCAAAGACAATATTTGACAGGGTAATAAGAGGAGAGGAAAAAGGTGCCGTTACTCCCGAAGAGATAGAATACCACTGCGGCACGCAATATCTAGAGCAAGAAAGGAAAGCCCTGAAAGCGATAGAAGAACTGACAAGAGATTTCGCCAGCGCTGTAGCAGGACAGGTATTTGGCAAGGTGAAGGATAAATCATCCCCCTTATCCCAAAATGCAGTTAGAAGCCTACGAGGCGCTGCGTCATCTCTATGCTGGACAGAAAAAAAACTTAGAAAGTGGGTGATGGATCTCGCCATTTCCAGAGCAAAAGCGCACTTTGGGCGGAGCTACTGGGTTACTATCGATCACAACCTAAGACATGCCAAAGAAAGATTAAAAGCCCCGCCGGGTTCAGACAGGGCGGCATTAACCGATGCGCTTTATGGGCATTCTATTTCTTTTGCGGATCTGATGATGAGGGGAGAGTTGAGTAGCCCCTCATAAAAAACCATCACAGCATTTTCCAGCGTCCTTCTCGGACAATTCCCATCGTTTGAAGATGCGGCTCCGGACCTTTAAGGATGGTTCCGGTCTCCATATAATGCTTTATCACTTTGCAAGCGCTTAATCCCATCCCATAAAACCCCGACCTTCCGGGAGGCAACTCGCCAAATGCGGGCTTTAAAGGCCTATAGGTATAAACGCCCTCTGCATATTCGCCGATCTCTTTAATAACAGAGTCCGTAAGCCCATCAGGGGTAAGAATGGTTTGCTTTAAGTGAAGATTTTTAATCTGCTTTAATGTGGCAGACAAAGACGTGCTATACATGGGTAGGAAGAAGGCATCAGGCTTTCTCGTTTTAGCCTTTAACAATACCGGAAGCAGATTTGTCTCCTGCAGATTCACTTCATCCTTGTATACGATCTTCCCTCCAAGTTTTATAAAACGTTCGCTAAAGCTTTTTGTTACAACCTCTGCCCATTCATCTATTGCGGCAATAATTGCAACCCTACGCTTTTTTAGAGTATTAAAAGCAAATTCAGCCATCTGCTCCGCAGATGCTTCGACAGAGAATCCTATGCTGGTAATATTTGGAGGAAGCTTTCCTCTAAACTTGTCCCACAAAACAACAACCGGCACCTTAGCTTTGAGAGCTAAACTCTCCACAGTCTTTACTTCTGGAACAACAGATAAAAAGATTATCTTGCTCCCTTGGGTTACCATATGCTTGAATGCTTTAACCGTTTCAAGGCGGCTATAACTTTTGTTATCTTGATAATTAATCTTTACGGAATTTATTATTCCCTCTCTTTTGAGGCACTCATCCAAGCCTTTTTGTATATCCATGCCAACATAGGCAAACTCTCCTGTAAGGGGCAGAATAATACCGTACCGATCCTTCTCTGCACCGACCACCTCTCCGTGCAAAGAGAAGACAAACATGCTCAACAAGATAACAAAGCCTTTTCTCGATATGATCATCTCCATACTCCTCATTGGTTACTGTTATCTCTTTACCTTTAATAGACTTTATTTTGCTTTTAATACTAAAGCAACAAAATCAAGTATATAGCGACCATTTTAAAGT
>RFKT01000239.1 GCA_003694225.1 Candidatus Dadabacteria bacterium | reverse complement strand
TTGTCGTGAGGTGGCGGCGACGGGGTCTGCCACTCTAAAGAAAGCGATTCATAGGGATTGTCAGGCGCCTTAACCTTGCCGAATTTTGCAGCCCACAAAAGGTTCACAAGCGCCAAGGTATATCCAATGCCATTTATTATGCTTCCTACTGTTGCAGTAAAGTGGAGTGGGTGAAACTCCGGGGGATAATCGAAATACCTTCTAGGCATTCCCTCCATCCCAAGCGCGAACATGGGAAGGAAAGTAAGGTTTAAGCCAACAAAGACCAGTATAAAGCCTATCTTGCCAACTGTCTCGTTATACATTTTACCAGAGATCTTCGGAAACCAAAAGTGAAGCCCTGCTATCATTCCCACTACAGCGCCACCTTGCATTGTGTAGTGAAAGTGGGCTACAACAAAATATGTGTCGTGATAAAAAACATCAGTTGCCAAGGTAGCTAGGAATATACCGGTGCACCCTGCTATCATGAATATGAATATAAACCCTATGGCATAAAGCATAGGGGTGTCGAGCCTTATTGAGCCTTTATACATAGTGCTCACCCAGTTAAAGACCTTAATAGCTGTAGGTATCGCAACACCAAATGTAAGGCATGAAAAGATAACCGCCGCCGTATCAGAAATCCCGGCTACAAACATGTGGTGAGCCCAGACAAAAAATCCAACGAGGGCTATAGCCAGAGAAGCAAACGCAACAGACTTGTATCCAAATATAGGTTTCCGCGAAAACACAGGGATGATCTCAGCGATAATACCAAAAGCCGGAAGGATCATGATATAGACAACGGGATGAGAGTAAAACCAAAAAAGGTGCTGAAAGAGTATAGGGTCTCCTCCGAGTTTCGGATCGAAGATACCGATCCCCATTGTCCTTTCCATAATAAGCAGAAGGAGATTTATGCCTACTACAGGAGTTGCCAGAACCTGAATTATAGCTGTTGAATAAGAGGCCCAGATAAAGAGAGGAAGCCTAAACCATGTCATCCCCGGCGCTCTTAGCTTGTGTATTGTTACTATAAAGTTAAGACCGGTCAGAATAGATGAAAACCCCAATATAAATGCCGCCCCTGTCATAAGCACTACGGCTTTTCCAGTTTGCATGCTATAGGGGGTATAAAAGGTCCAACCTGTATCGACAGGGTTAAGCAAAGCTATAAGCGCAATGACAGCGCCTATCACGTATAGGTAGTAACTTAATAGGTTAAGCCGTGGAAATGCCACATCACGGGCACCTATCATAAGCGGGATAAGGAAATTTCCAAGTGTGGCCGGGATGCCGGGCACTATAAATAAAAAAACCATTATGGCGCCGTGCAAGGTAAACAGGACATTATACTGATCTTTTGTTATAAGTCCGCTTGGGCCTGGATATGCCAGTTCATACCTGATGATAAGGGCGAACAAACCCGCGACCAAAAAGAAAACAAACATAGAGAAAAGATACATAAGCCCTATTCTTTTGTGGTCAAGGGTAGTAAGCCACGACTTAATGCCCTTAGTTTCGGTCAAGTAGTTTAATTCAGTGCCTTCTGACATCTAGTGCTCCTCGCTCCTTTTTACTTTAATGATTTAATAAATGAGATTAGATCATTTAGATCCTGCTCCGAAAACTTTCCCTTAAAATCAGGCATAGCCGGCATATAGCCTTTAACTATGTCTGCCTTAGAATTTACTATAGACCTTTTTATGTAGTTTTCATCAGCGGTATAAGCTTTTCCGGTTTCAAGCACACCCTTTCGGCCGTAAAGCCCTTTAAATGATGGCCCTACCATCTTTGAACCATCTGTGCTGTGGCAACCCAGACACATATTTGCTTTAGCAAGTGCTTCTCCTCTTTTTTCCGGGGAGGTGGCTTGAGAAGTAGAGGCAGAAGATTTAGTTGAGGCTTCACCCTTCTTGACTGTTGGTTTCTTTGCGGGGGCTTTTTGGGTCATTCCCTTAAGGCTTTTAATAAATGATATAATGCCCATTATCTCTTGATCAGTAAGTTGCCCCTTGTAAGAAGGCATAAGGTTTGAGTAGCCTTTCACTATCTTTGCCGCTGGGTTTTTGATGGATTCCTCTATGTAATTTTCATCCACTGTGGCTGTTCCGCCTCCCTCCAAAGCCTCTTTTTTACCCCATATGCCCGCAAAAGACGGGCCTACTATCTTGGATCCATCAAGACTGTGGCATGTAAAGCAGTTCTGCTTTTTATATAAAAGCTCCCCAAGCTTTGCGCCTGAAAGCCTTTTTGAAGCAAGCTCCTCAGATCTGTCATTAAGCCACCTTTCATACTCAGCTTTCGAGACGACCTTAAGCTGTGCCAACATGGCAGAGTGCTGAGTGCCGCAATATTCTGCACAGAATACCCTGTATGTTCCAGTTTTTATCGGCTTAAACCATAGGTAAGTATATTGTCCTGGCACAGCATCCTGTTTTACCCTCATAGCGGGAACAAAGAAGCTATGAAGAACGTCTTTTGAGCGGAGAGTAAGCTTTACAGGCTCGTTTACCGGGACTACAAGCTCATTGGATGTATGTTTGCCGTTAGGATAATCAAAAGACCATGCAAATTGTTGTGCCCACACGTTAATGTTCAAGGAGTTTGGAGGGGGCTCCCTGAGTTCCCTGTGATATGCATAGCCGTAGTAAGCCAATATGGCTACTACAACAGTTGGCACAGCAGTCCACACCACCTCAAGCCTGTTGTCACCTTTAATCTGAGGTGTTTTGTCGGAGTTGGATCTTCTGTGGTATCTAATGGCGAAATATACTGCTGTTCCAAAGATAGCCACAGTAAAGAACAGGGAGAGATCCAAGATTAAGTAGTTAAGTTTATCTATATGCTCTCCAAATGTAGATGCCTGCTCCGGCAGATATCGAAACATGTCACCGTCCTTATTAACTTTTTAACCATAAAACTCCAAGCAAAGTCCCAAGTAGCGCAAGGGTGATTACTCCTCCCACTTTCATAGTGTTTAGCGCAACCCATGTATACCTTCCTTTTGTAGGATCAAACCTAAAGCAGTAAAGCAAGACCTGGTCTATTATATCTCCTATCTCTCCTTTAGAAGCTTCTACTAAGGAAAGCCTAAGATCTCCCGGTGGGAAATCTATTCCGGTAAAATACCTTGAAATTGTTCCGTCCGGCGTGAGGATGGCGATAGCCGCGGTGTGGGCGTAGTCATCCCCGTCTTTTTTGTATCTGTATCCGATCTCATCCATAAGTGTAGAAACGCTTCTATCTTTGCCAACGAGGAAGTGATAATCCGAAAGCTTAATTCTGCTTCCTTCTAGAAAGGAGTGGCGCTCCTTTTTCCTCTGGGCAGCTAATTTATAACTCTCTGATGTATCGATGCTGATAAATAAAAGAGAATAATCTTTGCCCGGCGTAAGATTAATCTGCCTTAGAGCCTTAAATACCCCTTTTGTTACAAGACCGCATAATCTTGGGCAGTGGTAGTATACCGGCACAATTATCGCTGGAACTCCTTTTGTGATATAGTATGAAAGAGGATGGGTAGAGCCCGTTGAATCAGTAAACTTAAGGTCGAGAGATACGCCTGACCCTATCTTTTGGGTAAGGCCCACCTCTTGTTTCATTTTTGCCGGATTTTCAACTGCGTAAATAAAAGGGGGTGGAAATAACTCAATCCCCAACGTAACAAATAAAACGGCACCTAAAATATTCTTCATACACCAACAAAAGCTAACTTACTGTAAACCATGGATATAAGGATATTCTTATGAGGCAACTGTGTGTCAAGGTAGACTCTTATAT
>RFKT01000238.1 GCA_003694225.1 Candidatus Dadabacteria bacterium | reverse complement strand
GTGCTAACCTCTACGAAAGCGTGGCTTTTAGAGGCTTAGCCTTGCCTTAAATCCTTTTTTATTAGCATTAATTTATCAACAGTGAGCGATATGGCAGATACAGAAAACAATAAACACTCTGAGGTGCTAATACTCGGCTCAGGCCCTGCTGGGTATACCGCAGCTATATATACGGCCAGAGCTAATCTAAACCCTTTGCTTATCTCAGGCCCTCAACCGGGAGGCCAGCTTACCCTCACAACCGAAGTGGAGAATTATCCGGGATTTAGGGATGGGATTATGGGTCCGGATCTTATGGCGGAGATGGAGGCTCAAGCCAAAAGGTTCGGCACAGAGATAATAGGGGATTTTATTACAAAGGCTGATCTATCCTCCCGCCCGTTTAAGCTTACTGGAAATAGTGGCATCTATACCTGCTCTGCTCTGATCATAGCCACTGGGGCATCTGCGAGATTGTTGGGGCTTGACTCAGAGAAAGAGCTTATGGGTTACGGGGTTTCCACGTGTGCTACCTGTGATGGAGCCTTTTTTAGGGATAAGAGAATAGTCGTTGTCGGAGGGGGAGACTCTGCCTGTGAGGAAGCGTTGTTTCTCACCAAATTTGGTCGGGAGGTTTATATAGTTCACAGAAGAGATGAGCTCAGAGCATCCAAGATAATGGCGCAACGAGCGCTATCACACGAAAAGATTACGGTGTTATGGAATAAGGTTGTAGTTGATATAAAAGGGACTAAAGAGGGGGGTGTAAAAGAGATAATCTTAAAAGACACAATTTCATCTTCTGAGGAGCCGTTTGCTTGTGATGCCGTTTTTATAGCTATAGGGCACATACCCAACACTGATATATTTAAAGGGCAGCTTGAGATGGATGGTGCGGGCTACATATCAACAGCTCCTGATTCAACAAAAACAACGGTAGAAGGAGTTTTTGCGTGCGGAGATGTGCAAGATAAGACCTACAGGCAGGCGATAACCGCGGCGGGGAGCGGTTGTATGGCAGCGATTGAGGTAGAGAGGTGGTTGGCAGGGCATTCAGAGTAGCCGCCGCGTAGTCTCCCAATTTATAGCGATTAACAGAAAGATTGAGACACAAAAATGTAAAACGTTACAGTTTGCAGATTTTCTTAATGTCAATCGCTAGTTATCTCCACCCCACCCTCCCTACGGTCGGGAGCCCCTGAAAGGGGCGCTATAGCAGTTTTTGTCAGGATTATGTTTCCTGGCCGATTGAGCGATGAGCCGGGTTTTTTTAGAGTAAAAAGGGGCTCAGATGAGCGCTCTCTCTCAGACAACGAAGAAATTATTTTATTCTATTAAAAAAGGGGGTCCCGGGGAAAATTAGCAGAGAGACCCCCGGGAACTATTACCCCGAAGCATAGGAGGAGACGTCACTAAAACAAAAGCTGCACTCTCACTGCAAAACGGCCTAAGGAATATTCACGCAAAAACGCCGCTTTAATGATATACCTCTCCTTTTAGACCTTTCCTTGCAAAAAGTATGCGACAACAAAGGAAAGTATATATAAAACCTCAATGAAGACAAGGCCTAAAATCATCGGCGTAAACAACTTTCCTGCAGCAGAAGGATTTCTCCCGATAGATTCTAAGGCGGCTGCAGCTACCCTTGACTGGCCAAGAGCGCATCCAAATGCCGCTACCGCAACAGCTACTCCAGCCCCAATGGCAAGCAAGCCGTTGCCTGAGGCTGCTTGAGCTCCCTCTTCTGCAAATGCGGTATCTCCAATTAGCAAAAACAGCACCATCAAAAATGCAAATACAACAAACGTCTTAGTTCTTCCTTTCATATTCAATCCTGCCATTCCTATTAAGTTAAAGCTAAAACTCTTGAGGCGATTAACAACGCCCTTTTTAACATATCCAAACATCAGTGCTCCTCCTGATGCTGAATCGCCAATAAGATATAAACTATGGTCAAAGTTGTAAATACAAATGCCTGCATAAAACTTACAAAAGTCCCAAAAGCGTAAAAAACGCAGGGGATCCCTATCTTTGTTAGGTGAGTAAAGGTCTCAAGCACAATATGATCTGCCGATATATTCCAATACAGACGAAGATTCAACGTAAGTATCCGTATACACGTGCTCATCACCTCGAGCACAAAGATAAGCCACCCAAGCCACCATATAGGGCCGTAGAAGTGCTTAAGGTATCCGAGAAGACCGTGCTCCCTAATTCCGTAAATATTAAACGCAAAAAAGACTACCAGCGCGATTCCAACATTTACCCATACCGTTGTAGTAACAGCGGGAAATCCGGGGACAAGCCCTAAGAGGTTCCCAGCAAAGATAAAGATAAAAACAGCTCCGCTTAAAGGAACGTACTTTCTGTTCTCCTTCCCGATAATTGAATCGTGATATTTAACAAAGCTCTCCACAACTATGTCAAAGAGCCCGTGAAGCCTTCCGTGTCTTCCTGGAACAAGGGATTCCCTGACGCCGTCGGGCGTCGCCAGAGGACGCGAAGCTAGTTTTGAAAAAATTAAGAGGCAGATACCAAGGAGGCAGGCAACTATAAATTTCTCCGTCTCAGGGTAATACTGAGAGGATGAATGAATCTTTGGAGGCAAAGACTGAAGCCATGTATAAGGGTGTTCTAACGCCATCTAACTTCCAAGGTTTATATCTAAGCCCTCTCTAGCAGCTGGAGCACATAGGATACAATATAAGTCAAAATTGTAAAGAGCATCAAAACCTCCTATTTTAAGCTTCTGGCTCCCGATATATTAAGGAAGCGGGTAAAATGGCCAAAAAACCGAAGATGAATGATAAAAGGGATGAAGACCCCCTTTCCGCAATAATCACAAAAAGCCACATCAGCGCCCCCAATTTCAAAAAAAACAAGGTAAAAGATAGGACTTTTCCTCTCCACCCTCCCTTCACGGAGTAGACAGCCATCAAACCGTATAAGGATATATTTAGCGCCGCGACAAAAGAGCCTAACAAAATAAACTCTGATGTTCCTACCTCGAAAATCACGCTCATTAGGAAGGCTATTCCCCCACACACTAAGGTCACTCTTTGAAGTTTTCTCACAAACCTCTTTATTGAAGTGGAAAGGACAGTATTCATAATCAACGATACTACCCTTAATACCCTCTGAATTACAAAAGGGTTAAGCCGGTGCTGCAAAATTTTTTTGAGACTTGAAAAACTATTCTCATCACATTAACACCCTTATCTCACGGCATTTTTCTTCTGTTTCCTTGACCTATTTTAGCTCTCCTGAAACCTGACTTCGTTACAAAAAAGCACTCTTTACTTTAGGCTGCTTATAGTAAAAATTTTTTCCTGGAAAAAACTTTTTGAAATTACTCGCGATAAGATTACCGAGAAAATTTTTTTTACATTATCCTTGTCAACGACTCACTGATTAAGTAGCTTTCATCTTCGCCAGCGTGGGGAAGTAAATTTCTTTTTCTTTCCCTAATTATCTTTTAGTGCGTTAATTGGCAGCGCTACTTTTAAAGCCATAAGGTAACGGGAGAGGGCGTGCAGAACGGAAACGACTTTGTAGGAGGTTGCCAGCTTGCATCAGGAAAGGCTTCTCCTATAAAAGATCCTCCGAAGAGTGAACCATCCGAAGACACAGTCGCCGGAGACACAGTCGCAGAGGCGCCGTTATCCAATCTAGAGACATACCAAGCTATCCGCACCCCTGAGGCTATCTGGGGGCGTGTAGTTGAAGTATTAAAGAAGGAGCTTGACC
>RFKT01000237.1 GCA_003694225.1 Candidatus Dadabacteria bacterium | reverse complement strand
GTATTGGCTTCACGGAAATACCCTTATGGATATAACAAAAGTCATTTCTGATGGTGTTGTAGAAAAAGGAATGCTTGCATGGAAAAATCAGCTATCAGAAGAACAGATAAACTCGGTTGCTGCATATATATGGACGATTAGGGGAAGCAATCCTCCAAATCCCAAGGCACCCCAGGGGAAGCTATACGAGTAAGGGAAAGATCCTTTGCACCAGCTAACGGATTTTTCTACTATCTTCGAGATGGAGGAGATGCCCCTTGCTCAATAAAAAAACGCCGGTTATGAATGAGCCAACGTACAGAGACACCCTGTATACAGTAGATAAGAGAGGAAACAGGAGATGGGTCTACTGTGATATTATAAAGGGGAAATTTTATTATTGGAGAGCTATAGTTGCCTATGGGCTTGTAGTGTTTTACTTGGCTCTTCCTTGGCTTGGCCTTGTAAGGTTAGACTTTGGAGAGAGGAAGTTTGTCTTTTTCGGAGGAGTCTTTTGGAGCGATGATACAATCTTTTTGGCTCTAATTTTCGGCGGGCTTGCGATCGCTCTATTTTTCTTTACCGCGCTTATTGGAAGGGTTTGGTGCGGTTGGGCGTGTCCGGAAACTGTGTTTTTGGAATTTGTGTATCGACCGATAGAGAGGCTGATTGAAGGAAATGCTGCGAAGAGAAGAAAGTTAGATTTGCAGCCTTGGTCTTTACAAAAAATTGCAAAGAAGCTACTAAAGCACGGCCTCTTTGCCTTTGTAACATGGATTATTGCCACCTCTACTCTTGCCTATTTTACAGGGCCGGAGAGGGTGTTAGAGATGATCACCGACTGGCCTTGGAAAAATCCTATCCCTTTTATGTGGAACATAGCTATCTTGGGCGTTTTTGCCTTTCAGTTTGGATGGTTTAGGGAGCAGTTTTGTACAGTTCTCTGCCCTTATGCAAGGTTTCAATCTGTGTTAATGGATTCACACTCGCTGGTTGTGGGATATGATTCAAGGAGGGGAGAGCCCCGAGGCAAACTGCGTGGGCGGAAGAAAAAGGATCCAGCTCAGGGTGACTGCGTTGATTGTGGATTATGCGTAAGGGTCTGCCCAACGGGAATAGATATTAGAAATGGCATACAGCTTGAATGCATTTCATGCTGTACATGCATAGATGCATGCGATTCAATTATGGATTCTATCGGAAAACCGAGGGGGCTTATAAGGTATTCTACGGAAGAGGGACTTTCAGGAAATAAGGTAAAGATCTTAAGGCCTCGTGTGGCAGTTTATGGAGTGTTGCTGTTTCTCTTCGTTGGTATCTTTGGCTATCTACTTGTCCACAGAGAGCTAAGCGAGTTTCAGGTTTTAAGAGGAGCTTTAGACAAACCGTTTGAGGTGCTACCAGATGGAGCGATTACAAACCACTTACATATAAGGATTTCAAACAAAAGTGATGCCCCCCATAAGTACACCTTTTATGTGCCGGGAGAGAGCTCTATTCAGGCAATACTTCCGCTTAACCCATTCCCTGTTTCTCCAGGAAAGGTTGAGACTGCCCCTTTATTTATCTCTTTTCCAAGAAAAATCCTTTCTGGCGGCACTAAAAAGATAACTATAGAGATGAGAAGCGAAGATGGGTTTAGGGCATCCCAAGAAGTTACTTTGTTAGGGCCTGAGAGGTGAAAAGAACCGCCAAAGGAAAGAGTGTGATAAAAGCTGGGGATACTTTTTCTCTATGGCCTTTTGCTATTGTTTCCGTTTTTCTGATTTTGGCCGTTGCAAACGCCTTTATCTTATACGTAGCTATAAGGAATAGACCAGCTCGGATAGTTGGTAATCCATACAGCGAAGCGAAGGAGTATCAAACTGCGATCAAGATGATAAAAGCCGCAAAAGCTGCACATATGGATATAACGGTGACACATTTAGGCTCTTCGGACGACTATCTAGTTGAAGTAACGGCAGACAAGCCCCTTTCCAGTGTCTCTTTGACATTTATGAGGATGGATACAGACAGGTATGATATGAAGATGAAAGTTTTAAAAGGGGAAAAGGGTAGATTTGTAAAGATAGTGAAATTTCATAAAAGAGGGCTTTGGAAGGGAATAGCTGAAGGTTTTATAGAAAAGGAAAGGGGACGAGTTGAAAAATGGTTTAATATAACTATGTAGCTCTATTATCCGCCTAAAGGATTTTTTTAGGAAAAATCCCCAAATTTCGGCCTGCGCCTAAAAAATCGCGCTATATTCTAATGGTGAGACTTCCTAGAAGCCGATTCGCCTTTTTGAGTGAGTGTGAGTTATTAGGGTGCCTTTTTCTGCTTTATAGCCACATTTGATCCTTACAAGCGAGGCGCTATTGTGAGTAATAAATATCTCTCTATATTGCCTTTTTATATAACAGTTTTGGGAATTCTCTTCTTTCATCCGCTAAATTTAAGCGCCTGCTCTCTTTTGCCTGATAAGCTTGACAACTTGGTAAAAGACTCAACTGCAATTATAACAGCTGAGGTTGTCTCCCGATACCATGGCATTACCACTTCTACAAGGGCTATTGACGAACGGGTTCCTTATACAGATGTTACATTCAAAGTTACTGATGTCTTATTGGGAAAGGTTGGAAAGGAGATAACACTAAGGTTTCAAGGAGGAATTGATGAGAACACAAAGCGAATCATAACAGCTTCTTTTAATACCAACTTTGATGTAGGAGAGAAGGCAATCCTATTTTTGTTAAGCGATGAGGAGACAGCACACACTGTGTCACCCCTTGTCGGAGGCCACCACGGAAGGCTTAGGGATGTTTATTCAAAGAGGGACAGAGAGTGGTTTGTATTTTCGGATCTTGGAAACCCTGTTCTTTTAGATAGGGATGGAAGTTTAAGGTTTGGGGGAACCACATGGGAGCTTGATGAGATAATAGAAAATACGATCGGCAATGAGAAGTTTTATAAAGTTACTGTCAATCCGGATAGTTTTGGAAGCTACGAACTTTCAAATACATCCTTAATGGCATCTTTAGGGCTAATAAAGCCAAAGATATACCAGTCAAATACAGGCTTGCCCCAGAAACAACCAAAGGAGATACCACTGAGCTATTCCAAGTTTAGATTTGCTCTAAAAGCTATCATTGACAAAACTTTTACCCCTTATGAGCAGTCTCAACTTCCTCCTGTATTGGGGGTAAAGCCGGGAAGTTCTACTCCGGTATACCTTCCTGAAACCAAGCCGTATTCAATGCTCTCTCATCGTGGAAGGAGGCCTTAGTATGTTGAGCCGGTGTTTGCACAGATTATCTGTGAAATTTACCTTTTTTCTTGCAGCGTGGATAGCCCTTTTTGTAGCGGCTCCAGAGAGTGCCTTTGGCGCCGGATATCTTTTAACAGATAACGGCCTTGTAAAGAGATGGTGCAAGAAAGATGGTAATGGTTACGTAGGAGAAGAATTTTTGATCAATTCCGCCACTATCCCTTGGTGGAGCTTGTTTGCAGTGGGGATAAAAAAGGCGATGTATCTTTGGAATTCAAATATAGCTCCGATAAAGTACGGGGCTAAGTTTGGAAACGGCGTAAAAGGGGGCTATAGGATTGATGACACCATCTCAAGCATTGCAAGAGTAAGTCCTTTTGTAAGTGGAGTTACTGCTCCTGCGGCGGCTTATGTTGAGGAGAACATAGATAACGGCTGTATCCAAAATGTCGATGTGATAATATCTATGGCGCAGCCTTATACATCTTCCCAATATAAATCAGCTAACTATATCTACTCTGCAACCGGTAAAAGATCCCTTATTACAGCGCTGCTCCATGAACTTGGTCACGGACTCGGATTGGCTCATGAGGTGAATACATACAATATTATGGGAAACGATACTACCAATGTATCAACTAATGGAAATAAGGCAAATCCATTTATTGACAGTGATGCAATGAGTGGGATCGTCTCTATGTATGGGATCAAAGGAGGGATCTATTCTGTTACTGATTTCATTGCATCCCACTTTAAGTACGATCCTATTCGCTCCAAAAAAAACGGAGAGTATGGCCAAGCCATGTGGACCGAAGCGTATGACACAGAGGGAAATTTACTTGATGTCACACTGATAAATGCAGTTACAGGAAAGTATCTCCCTATAGGTTCATCACAACGCGCAGAGCCAGCTTATAAGGTATATCCCGGACAAAATATCATAGCTGAGTTTACCCTTCAGACTAATACAACAAGTAGCTTCCCTGTGGATGTATCTGCAAAGTTTTACTACTCTGATGACTTTACAATAAACCAATACGATCAAGAGATAGGTAAAACTACCTTTCACTGTAAGCTAGAAACCTGCCAAGAAACAGTTCAAGTCCCTTTGACAGTTCCTGTTACGATTCCCGTATCATCGGTAGGACCTACAAAGAAGGTGGGGTTTTTAGGTGTGGTGTTAAATCCGGGGAGGGTCTTTGGAACTGATTTTAATAGCCCTTATGAAAAAGACCTTAGCAACAACTCAACCTATCTTGCTCTTGATATACGGAACTCTCCGGTTGATACATATTATAGCTTTAAGGGAGAAATTGTATCAGGTCCAAAGTGGATTCCTCAGGGAGGCACTATAGAGCTTCCTGTAAATGCAGCCGGAGATGTTATT